>JAJZVJ010000112.1 GCA_021845705.1 bacterium | reverse complement strand
CGGGAAAGGGAAGCCGTAGCCGGATAAGACAACATCGTGCAAAAGCGCCGGCCTGACCCTGCGCCCCCCCTGGACGCCAGGGAAAAGGACCTGGAGGCGAAATACGTAGAGCTCTCCGAAAAACTTTATTCCCAGTACCACAGCGAACAGCTCGTCTGGCAGTCCCAGCGGCTGGAGGTGCTGAACGCCGACCGGCAGACCCTCAGGGCCGACTTCGAAAAGAAGGAAATGCTCCTGAGCCAGAAACTGGACGCCGAGCTGGCGAAACACCGCGCCGAAAGCGTGCGCCGCGAGGAGGAATTCTCGGCCAGGAAGGACGAGCTTGAGAAGAATTACTACGCCGAACTGGAGCGCGGCCGCGCGGCCATAGACAAGATGCGCAAGGAAGTGGAAACCTCGCTCAACACCAAGCTCAAGGAAATAGACGAAGAGCACAACCGCCTCACCACCTGGGTCCTTAAAAAAGAGGAAGAATACATAAAGAAGAGCGAACAGAAGGAACAGCAGCTTCAGCACAGATTGAACGAGAGCGAAGCCCAGCTGAGGGAAAGGTACGAACGCAGGATAAAGGAACTTGAGGAAAAGCCGGGCAAACAGCAGAAGTAGAGGACCGTATGCAGAGCGATTACGAGGACATCCTTAAAGAGACCGAGCTGGACTCGGCCAAGATGGTCCTGCGCCTCACCTCCGAACTGCGGGAGAAGGAGCTGGAGCTGGCTTCCACGCGCTCGCGCAGCTTCGAGGAAGTACAGCGCAACAACAAGGCCAAGGAAGCCGAGTTCGAAGCGCTGATGCGCTCCCAGGAAGAGCGCATAGCCAAACGCGAACAGGACCTGGCCCGCCTGCTGGTGGAGAAAGAATCCGGCCTCTGGCAGAAATACCAGGCCATGCTGGACGACGCCGTGTCCCTCCAGCGCGCCGAATTCGAGGCGGAACGCGAGCGCCTTAACGCCGCTATAGAAAAAAAAGAAGCCGAGTTGTCCGCCCAGAAAAAGAACCTGCGCCTGGAAATGGAGAGCCTCTTCAAGAAATGGGAGGCCGAGCGCGAAGCCGATTTCAAGACCGAAAGAGAAACTTTCATAGAAGAACTTAAGCTTGGCCGCGAAACGGCCAAGAAAGAAGCCCTGGAGCGCGCCCGCCAGATGGAAGAGCTCTGGCGCCAGAAGCTGGCCCAGCAGGAAACGGACTACCACAGCCGCGCCGCCATCTCCGCCGAAGAGATCCGCAGCCAGATGCGCAGGGAACGCGTGGACGAGATGAAGGCCCTGAACGACCGCCTGAACGCCGAGTTCTCCGGACGCGAACAGGAACTGTACGCCCACTACGCGGGCTGGCTGGAAGAGAACAAGAAACTTATAGACGACAAGTACGCGCGCCGCCTGGAAGCCTCCGAAGCCGAGCACAAGGAAAGGACAGCCAGGCTGGAGGATTCCCTCGCCAAGGTCCGCGAGGCCCTGGAAGCCAGGGAAAAGTCCTGGGAAGAAAAATACGCGGAACTTAAGCAATTTTACTCCGAGAAAGAAACTTCGCTGGAAGCGGCCAGGCACGCCCTGGAATCGCAGCACCAGGCCCGGGAACGGGAGATTGCGGAAAAGCACGAACTGCTGGAACGGGACCTGAGGGAAGAGGCGGCCCGGCGCAGGGACGCGCTCCTGAAAAAAGAGAAGAGCCTTGAAGCCCAGTACGCGGCCAACCTGGCGGAATTCGCCGCTGAAACGGAACGCCGCATGCGCGCCATGGAGACGCGCGAGGCCGCCATAGCCCGCGAACGCGCGGAAGCGGCCGGCCTGCGCGCCGAGATAGGGGATATGCTTGCGCAGAAACAGCAGGAGTTGGAAAAAACTTTCGAGGAGCGCAGTTCCCTGTTCCGGCAGTCGCTGGAAGAATCCTACAAGATCAAGGAACTCAGCCTTTCGAAGAAATACGAGGAGATAGAGCACCAGTACGCCATCCTCAACTCCCAGAAAGACTCGGCAATGGCCAGGGTGAACGCCCTGCAGGAAGAGACCGCCCGCCTTAAGGAAGCCCTCGTCTCCCGCGACTCGGAAACCCGCGGCGTCATAGAAACAGAACGGGCCCGCATGGAAGAAGAGCTAAAACGCTCCGAGGACCAGCTGCAGGCCCGCGCGGCCGCGATAAAACAAGAGGCCCAGGAACGCGAGAAGGCCCTGCGCGCCGAATACGCGGAGCGGCTCGCGGCCGAAAGCGCCCGGCTGGCGGCGCAGCTGAATATAAAGGAAGAGGCGCTTGAAAAAGAGCGCGCCGCGCTGGACTCGAGGGCCGCCGAAATGGAGGCGCGTTTCCTTGAGACGCTGAAAGCCCGGGAAGCCGAGGTGACCGAGAATTTCCGCCGCCACGCCGAAGCCCTTAAGGCGCAGGCCGAAGCGGCCAGGCTGAGCTGGGAAGACGAAAGGACGGCGCTGGCCGGAGCCGCGGCGGAACAGGCCGCGCTGGCGCGGGCGGAGGAGCAGCGCCGGCACGCGCGCCGGGAAGCCGAGCTTAAAAGCTTCTTCGAGACCAGGGAAACCGAGTTAAAGAACGTCGCCGCCGAGGCGGCCGCCGCCACGGAAAAGCGCCTGCTGGAAACCTTCGAAGTGAAAGAACGCGACCTGCAGAACAGGATAAAGACCCTGGAAGAAAATCTGGCCAAGGCGGCCGAAGAGAACGGGATAGCCGCGCTGCGGACCTCGGCCCTTAAGGACGAGCTGGAGATACTCGGCGGCAAGCTGGAAGAGACCGAGCGCGGCCGCCAGGCGCTCATCCAGGAGAACCTGACCAAGGCGCGCGACCTGCGCCAGACCCTGGAAAAAGAATTCCTGGACAAGATAAAGGACATAGAGCAGAATTACCTGGGCCAGCTCTCGGACATTTCCAAGCGGTCCGAGGAGGCGCGCCGCGCCGACCAGGACGAGTATTTCCGCAAGCTGCAGTTCGTGAAGGACGATTACAGCGCGAGGCTTGCCGCGCAGTCCAAGGAACTTGAAGAGTCTTTCCTCCAGCGCGAAAAGGGCATGCTGGCCGGGATGGACAGCGCCTACAAGCTTAAAGAGAAAGCGCTGGAGGCCCGCCAGGCCCAGCTGGAGAGCAGCTACCAATCCGTGCTTTCGGAGAAAGCCTCCAGGATAGAGACTGACCGCTCGCTGGCCGAGAGCGTAGGCCGCCTCAAGGACGAGCTCGAGCAGAAGAACCTCGCCCTTAAAGAGACCATTTCCGCCTCTAATACGCGGCTTGAGGAACTTGAGAACAGGCTGCGCGCCGAACATGACGCCAGGAAGAAGGAACTTGAGGACGCCAACCGCATGCGCGCCTCGCAGGTTGAGGCGGAAAGGTCCAAGCTGCGGAGCCTGCTGGAGCAGGAGCAGCGCCTGGTAACCGACCTGCAGAAACGGGAAGCCGCGCTGCAGGAGAACTACGCCGCCCGCGAAACGGACCTGGCCCGCCGCTTCAAGGAAGCGCGGGAGAGGCTGGAGAAGGATTACCAGGACAAGCTCAAAGAGCTGAAAAAAGGCGGGTAGCGCCGGCCGGCCATCTATCCGCTGTTCCGCGATTTCGCTTTTTACTATAATTACCGCATGTCCACATTCCCGGTTCCCAGAGAAGTATTCCTTACCAAAGGCTTAGGCCGCCACAAAGAGAAACTCGCCAGTTTCGAGGAAGCCCTCAGGGACGCCAAGATAGCCAAGTACAATCTTGTGCACGTCTCCAGCATTTTCCCCCCCCACTGCAAGGTCATCCCCGCCAAGAAGGGCATAGAGAAGCTCAAGGACGGGCAGATAGTGCACTGCGTGCTCAGCCGCAACGCCATAAACGAGAACCACCGGCTTATCGCCTCCTCGGTGGGCCTGGCAATACCTAAGGACCACGCCCATTACGGCTACATTTCCGAACACCACACTTTCGGCGAGACCGATGAGAAGACGGGAGATTACGCGGAAGACCTGGCCGCGCTGATGCTTTCCACCATCCAGGGGATAGAGTTCGGCGGGGAAAGCACCGGGGACGAGAAAGAAGAGATCTGGAAACTGAGCGGCAAGATAGTAAGGGCCGCGAACATAACCCAGTCCGCGATAGGCACCGAAGGCGTCTGGACCACGACGGTAGCCGCCGCGGTGTTCCTGTTCTGACGTAAAAATAAACCGACAGGCCGGGCCACGTGTCCCGCCATCCGGACATCCCGCGAAAACGCCTAAACCGCACGCAAGGGGGAACCATGCTTTTTAAACCGGCGGAAAACCAGTTCGTACTCCGAAAGACGATAAATTTCAAGGACGCGGCCTTCGTAGTGGTGCCCGTGCCGTACGAAAAGACCACCTCGTACGGCCAGGGGACCAAGTACGGCCCGGCCGCCGTAATAGACGCTTCCTACCAGCTTGAGCTCTGGGACGAGGAGACAAAGGCAGAAACCTGGAAGAAGGGCATTTTCACCACGCAGCCGGTGAACTGCGCGCTTACCGAGAAGCAGTTCTTTCCCCGCCTGGAGCGGACGGTGGAAAAGCTGCTTTCAGCCACCACGGCCCTCCCGTTCTTTATAGGCGGCGAGCATAGCGTAACGCAGGCGCTGCTGCCGCCCTTCATAAAGCGCCATAAGAACCTGTCGGTACTCCATTTCGACGCCCACGCGGACCTGCGCCTGACCTATTGCGGCTCCAAGCGCAGCCACGCCTGCGCGGTTTACCCCGTCTCGCGCACCAACAAGGTGGTACAGGTAGGCATACGCAGCGTGGGCGCGGACGAGCGGCAGTTCCACAGCGCGGGCCACGTCACTACGCACCTGATGCACGAGAACCTGGACTTCAAAAAGCTGGAGCGGGACATACTGCGCGAGCTTACCGATACCGTCTACATGACAATAGACGTGGACGGGTTCGACCCCGCCGTGATGCCGGGCACAGGCACGCCGCAGCCCGGCGGCTTTATGTGGTACGACGCGCTGCGCCTGTTCAAGGCCGTCTGCGCAAAGAAAAAAGTCGTAGGGGTGGACGTAATGGAAGCGGCGCCCGTGAAAGGCTCCAACATCACGGAACTGAACACCGCGAAACTGATATACCGCCTTATGGGCTACCTGAGCTAGGACCGGCGCGGGCCCGGCAAAAGAACCGCGGGGAACTCCCCGCGGCTTTTTATTTTATATTCTGATCGGCCTTGCGGCTATGCAGGGCCAGGTAGAAGACGGGGATAGCCACGAGGGAAAAGAACATGGCCCCGACCAGGCCGCTTATCATGGCGACGGAAAAAGGCCGCAGGACCTCTCCGCCTTTGCCTATGTTCAGCGCCATGGGAAGGAAGCCGGCTATCGCCGCGAGGTTCGTTATAAGCACCGGCCGGAACCGCAGGGCGCAGGCGTCCGTCAGCGCTTTCAGCGTTTCAACTCCGGCCGTCCGCGCCCGCTCCGCGAAAGCTATCACCAGTATCCCGTTGTTCACCACTATGCCCATTACCGTTATCATCCCGGTGAACGAGGAAACGTCGAACTCGATGCCGGTCAGCTTAAGCCCGAACACCACGAAGGTGGTGGAGGCCAGCGTCCCCGCGAAAACCGCCAGCGAGGTAAGATACGATTCAAAGATAAAGAGCAGGCACAGCAGGATCAGCATTACGGAGAACAGCAGCACCGCCAGCAGCTCTCTGAAGGAACTCTGCTGCTGCTTATAATTGCCCTCCAGTTCTATGGTGTAATCAGGCGAGCTCATGCCGGCCAGAGCCGCCTTTATGTCGCGCACCACGTCGCCCAGCGGCCTGCCCGAGATCTCCGCGTTCACGCTTACCACGATAGAACCGTTCTTGTGATGCACCTCCGGCATCTGCTCCTGCGCGCTGAAACTCATCAGCCGGGAAAGCGGCAGCACGCCGCCGTTGGCGGTATAGACCGGGATGCGGCCCAGCGCGGAGGCGTCGCCGCGGAAGGCGCCGGCGTACATGGAGCGCACGCCGATAAGCTGCACCCCCCTGGCTACCGAGGTGACGGTTTCCCCGTAGAGCGCCAGCCCGGAATACCGGAACGCGTCGGCGCTGGTGAGCCCCAGGAGCGAGAGCCTTTTCTGGTCCGGTACCACCCGGATCTCTTTCTGAGGCGGCGGCAGGTCTATAAGGATCCCGTTAAGCCCGCTTATTTTTTCAAGCTTGGCCTGGACCCTGCCCGCGGCCTCCCGGGCTTTGGCGAGATCGCTGCCCACCACGCTTACCACTATGGGCTTGGCGCTGCCGGTAAGGTCGCCCAGCCGGTCCGGCAGGATCTGGTGGAAGTCCGTGTCCAGGTCCGGGAATTCCTTCGCCACCTTGTCCCGCAGATCGTCCATTATTTCAAACGTGGAACGGGCCCTGTCCGCCTTCAGCATCACGATGATCTCGCCTACCCCGGGAGGCGCGAAAGCCGTACCCAGGTGGGTGCCGGTTTTCCGGATGAACATCTTAAGTTCGGGGGTTTTAGAGATCACGCCCTCGACCCGGGTCAGCATCGCGTCCACGGCGTCTATGGACAGTTCCGCGGGGGCGTGGTAGTCGAAAACTATATCCCCCTCGTCCCATTCCGGCAGGAAGCCCGTGGGCAGCTTGACGAACACCAGCGCCCCGGCCGCCATGAGGACCAGGATCACCGCCACCACGGTTTTGCGCCAGGCAAGGGCCGCGGCTATGAATTTCAGGTAAAGGGTCTTCAGCGCCGAAAAAAGCCGGCGCTCTTTTTCCGGCCCGTGCGCGGGACCGTTCTTCTCCACGAAATAATAGATCAGCACCGGCAGCAGGCAGAGCGCCATTACGAGGGAGATCACGATAGTGCTCGCCAGCGTCATGGCCAGCGGCTTGAAGAACAGGCCGGACACGCCGGAGAGCAGGTTCAGCGGCAGGAAGACCACGATGCTCACCAGGGTAGCCCAGATGGTTATGGGCGCGATATAGCTCATCGACGCGGCCAGCGGGGAAGGGTCGTTCTCGGACCGGAACCGGACGTAACTCTCCGTTATCACTATAGCGTTGTCCGCGATTATTCCCAGCGCCGCCGAAAGCCCGCCCAGCGTCATGATGTTCACCGTCTGGCCCATCCCTTTCAGCGCCAGGAACTCAACTATAAGCACCACCGGCAGGATGATGATGACCGGCAGGGAGTACCGGAACTTGATCATGACATAGTAGACCATGGCGAGGATAATGATAACGCCCAGGGTTATGTCCGTAAGGATGCCGCGGATGGACTCGCTCACGAAATCCGAGAGGTCCCACTTGGCCACGTGCAGCTTCCCGCCGTATTCCTTCTCCAGCTCCGCGAACTTGGCGTCCAGGTCCGAGCCCAGGCGCAGGCCGTCGGCCTCACCCTGCTTGAGCACGTCTATGAACA
>JAJZVJ010000111.1 GCA_021845705.1 bacterium | reverse complement strand
CCGGAATAGCCGGCAGGAGAATTATTACGAATTCATCGAGGAGATGGAGGACGCCGGCGTGCGCATCCTCCGCCTGAACTGGGAAAGCTACCAGCCGATAAGCGAAGTGGCCCGGCTGGTGCACGAATATTCGCTCAAGCCCTCCAACTTCACCAAGTGGGTGCGGCCGCTGCGCAAGATGGGGATGGAGAACAAAGCCAACCTGCCTAACAAGGCGGGCACGGCGAACTGATGCGTTCCGACGGGATCATCGTGGCCATAGACGGGCCGGCCGGGGTGGGGAAATCCACGGTCGGCAAACTCGTCGCCGGGCGCCTGGGCTACCGCTTCATAAGCACCGGGAAGATGTACCGGGCGCTGGCGTGGAAGGCCCTGGAAACGGGCGCAGGCCTGGAGGATGACGAAAAGCTGGTAGCCCTGGCCGGTTCTCTTAAATGGGAGTTTCCCAGGGGCTCAGGGCCGGAAGCGGACGTCTCCCTGGACGGGCGGAGGCTCGCGCTGGAGCTCGCGGAAGAGAGGGTCAGCAAAGCCTCCTCCGGCATAGCCAGGCTGGCGGGAGTCAGGCTGTTCATGCGCGGGATGCAGCGCGAGGCGGGCCTGAACGGCGGCGTGGTAATGGAAGGGCGCGACATCGGCACCAACGTTTTTCCCGACGCGGAACTTAAAATTTACCTCGACGCTTCGCCGCAGGCCAGGGCCGCCAGGCGCACCTCGCAGCTGCGGGGCCAGGGCCTGGAGGCGGACTATGCCCAGATCCTGGATTTTATTATAAAGCGCGACGCGCAGGACTCGGGCCGCAAGAATAACCCGCTGAAAAAAGCGGAGGACGCCTTCTACCTGGATTCTACCGTTATGCCGCGCGATAAAGTCGTGGACGCCATCCTGGAGCTGTTCCGGACCAGGGTTGAAGATCTGAAAATATAGAACGGCCGCCGCTTCAGCAGAGTGTCAGAGCTTGAATTTTAAAACATGCCCAGCGAACCTGATATAGAAAGACCCCTGTCGCTGCTCCTGTTCTACGCTTTTTGCAGGATCTTCTTCAGGCTGTTCAATTCCATAGAAGTGAAAGGCCTCGACAGGGTCCCGGCTTCCGGGCCGCTGATCATAGCCTGCAACCACCTTTCCAATTCCGACCCACCCGCCCTGACCTCCTCGCTTGCCCTGGTGCGCCTGCCTAACGTAATAGCCAAGAAGGAGCTCTTTTCCGTCTGGCCTATAGGCTGGTTCCTGCGCAGGTGGGGCGGAATACCGGTAGACCGCGCAAGGGCGGGGGGGGACCTGGGGGCGCTGCGCGGCTGCCTGGGCGCGCTTAAAAAGAACGGCTGCCTGGTCATCTTCCCCGAGGGGACCCGCGCCATGGGGCGCAAGCTTAAGCCCAAGCCCGGTGTCGCCCTTATGGCGCACAAGTCGGGGGCCCCGGTATTGGCCGCGCGCATTTTCAACAGCGATAATTTCTCAAAATTAGGTAAAATAACTATTAAGTACGGCACGCTCAGGAATTTCGAGCCCCCGGCCGACGGGGACCTGAAGGCGGCCTACGCCAGATTTTCAGAAACTTTGATGTCCGACATTTTTTCAATAAAAGAGGAGTAGTACCCACATGGAAATCAACCAGACCCAGCCCGCGGAAGACCAGGACCACGTAAATAAGGAGACGGCGCCGGACACGGAAGAAGAAGTCTCGATGGCCGACCTCCTGAAGGCGGAGGCCCAGGTCTCCGAGAAAGTCCATTCCCGCGGCGTGGTCACCGTTAAGGTGGTCCAGGTCACCGCCGAACTCGTGCTTGTGGATATAGGCGAAAAAAAAGAGGGAGCCATCCCGCTGCCGGATTTCCAGGACGAGAAAACTCCCCAGCCCGGAGACGCAGTTCAGGCCGTGCTCGAGAAGAAAGGGGGAGAAGGCCGCTATACCATGCTCTCCCACCGCCGGGCCCGCGAAAAAGCCGCCTGGGAAATGGCGAAAAAAATGTATGAAGCCAAGGAGCGCGTGAAAGGCAAGGTCACGGAAATAGTCAAAGGCGGTTATATCGTCGACATCGCGGGAATGCGCGCGTTCATGCCGCCCTCGCTTTCCGAGCTCGGCGGGGCGCATAAGCACTACCTGCCGCCTAACGCCAAGATAAGGTTTTATATAACGGATTTCAGCGAGAAGGACCGCAAGGTGGTCGTCTCCCGCAGGCAGGTGCTGGAAGAGGACGAAAAAGAGCGCCGTAACCAGGTCCTGGCGGAAGTCGCCCCGGGCCATATAGTGCGGGGCGTCGTAGCCAAGGTGACCGAAGAAGGGCTGCTGGTCCGTTTCCAGGGAATAGAGGGCCTGGTGCGCCCCGAAGACGTCTCCTGGCGCAACCAGCAGGAAACGCTTAAGACTTACAAGCGCGGGCAGCGCGTGAAGTGCAAGATCCTTTCCATGGACAAGGAAGGGGAGAAGCTCACTTTCGGCCTGAAGCAGCTCATGCCTAACCCCGTGGATATGCTCAAGCGCAAGTTCGCCTACAGGTCCCGCATCGCGGCGAAGGTCGTGTCCGTCTCCCCCGAGGGCGCCCTGGTAAAGGTGAGCGAGCAGGTTGAAGGCTTCGTGACGCCAGAAAATTACGGCTCCGAAGGCGCGCCTAAAGAAGGGCAGGAGATACACGGCATAGTGGTGGGCATAAACTCCTCCAATTTCCGCCTGACGCTTTCGATAAAGAGCTGCGAGGAGTCGGAGGACCGGCGGCGCATGCAGCAGTATTTAAAGGGGGCGCCTTCGCTGACCCTGGGCCAGATACTGCTGGAAAATTCGGAGGATGAAGGTGAGCTATGAGGGCGGCCTAAGGCACGCCCTCAAAAAAACACTTCACTCTTACGGGGCGCCGCTCGGCATGCTGTTGGTTTTCGTGCTGGCGGCGCTCTACATTTTTATGGGGCGCGCCCGCTCCCCGCTCCCGGAGTTCCCCAGGACCCCGCGTGAATTCATGCAGTCCGCCCGCGCGGAGCGCAGGCTGGAGGAACTCGGCAAAGTCCTGGCGGAGAACCCCGACGATATAAACGCCCTGTCCGAGTCCGGCAGACTGAAGTTCCAGCTCGGCCCGGCGCGCTATATAGAGGCCATAGCCGACCTTGAGCGCGCGCGCAAGCTGGGGCTGGCGGACGCGCGTACGTTCTATTACCTGGGCAGCATGTACCAGGCCGTGGGGCTCTACGATTTCGCCGCCCAGGAATACCGCAAATTCCTTAATAATTTCCCGAAGGACGCGGAGGTCCGCATGCTCCTCGCCAAGCTCTGCTTCTCCGCCGGCGATTACCCGGGGGCCGTGGCAGAGTATGAAAAACTGCTGGCGGACGGAGACCGCGACCCGGTCCTGCTGGAGAACCTGGTGGTGGCCCTGCAGAAGAACGGGCGGGACTATTCCGCGCCGCTTTCCGAGCTGAGGGAGCTCGGCGGTTCCGGGGCTTTCCTGGCCGATTACGCCGAAGGCCGTATAAAGTACGAACTTAAGGACTACAAGGGCGCCCAGGAGCTTCTTAAGAAAGCCGCGGCCGCCGCTCCCTCCGCCGGAACTTTCGCCGACCAGGCTTCTCTGCTCTGGATGGCCGGGGATGCCGCGTACAGGAACAAGGATACGGACGCGGCCGCGTTTTACCTGAGGGAACTTATGGTTTCCAGCCCGGCGCACGAGGAAGGGCGCATCCTGCTCGCCAAGATAGACAAGGCCGCCGCGGCGGCGGCTAAAAAGAAGGCCGGCCGCAAAAGATAAGGCGCGGGCATGGCCGCGGCTCCGCCCGGCCGAGCACAATGTTCAGATCAAACTTTTTCCAGCTTTCCCGTTGCGCGCTGCTGGCGGCCGCCTGCCTGTTCGCGGCGCTTCCTCTCGCCGCGCAGGAAGAGAATAAAGTCATAATCAAGGATTTCGGGTGGAAAATTTACGCCACCGAACATTTCGACATACACTATTACCCAGGTTCCGAACCCTGGGTGGCCTACGCCTCCGGAGTGCTGGAGGCCGCCTACCGGCGCGAGGCCGCGGACCTGAACCCGTCGCTTACCAAGCGCATCCCGTTCTTCCTCTACGGCAGCATCAACGACATGGAGCAGTCCGCCATAGCCGACGTCTCCGACGGGGTCGGCGGCCTCACCGAGCCGTTCAAGGACCGCTTCATGGTCTGGTCCGACGGCTCGAAGGGCTGGCTGAAAGACGTGATGGAGCATGAGTTCGCCCACGAGGTGCAGTTCAGCGTACTGATAGACGGGTTCTGGAAAAGCGCGCGCATACTTAAGACTTACGTTTACCCGCTGTGGATGATGGAGGGCATGGCCGAATACGAGACCGGCATGTCCGATTACGCCGTGGAGAAGATGTACGTGCGCGACGCCGTGCTCTCCGGCGGGCTGATCCCGCTCAGCCGCCTCAGCCAGTTCGGCCACCTTAAGCCGCACCAGGTAACGCTGGGCTACAAAACAGGCGCCCAGGCCATCCGTTTCCTCGCCGACCAGTACGGGACCGACAAGCCGCGTAAAATGCTTGAGCTGTTCCGCACCCGGTACGAAGCCGGTTCCGTGCTGCAGCCTCTCATAGGCTCGGACCTCCCGGAGTTCGAGAAAAAATTCTCCGAATATCTGGACTTTAAATACCTGGCCGAGCAGCGGGACGAACGCCTGCAGGAGCCGGCTACCTACGGCGACCGGCTTACCCGGGGCTCCGGGAATATCCCCGAGTTCAACGTAAGCCCGGCCCCTTCTCCCGACGGGCGGTCCCTGGCCTTTATTTCCACGCGGGAGGGCTTTCCCCCGGAACTGCGTGTCAAGGACCTGCTGACCGGTAAGGAAAAAAAGCTTACGGGGCTTACCGCCGGCGCCGAGAACATCCCGTACGGGCGCTTCACCAAGCCGTTCAACAGCCTTTCCTGGTCTCCCGACGGCAGGCTGCTGGCCTTCTCGGGGCAGAAGAACCACCGCGAATATATTTTCCTGTACGAGCCTTCTTCCGGGCATGTCGTCCGCGCCGGGGTGGAAGGCCTGGCCGAAGTGCGCCAGCCGGCTTTCTCTCCCGACGGTAAAAAACTGGTCTTTGTAGGGATGAAAGACGCTTTTAACGACCTTTACGAGGCGCCCGTGGCCCTGCTCTCGGCGGGGGGGGAACTGCCGTTCTCCTCCGTTACACGGCTCACCGAAAGCAGTCAGGACGAGGCCTCGCCCTCTTATTCCCCGGACGGGAAGGCCGTAGTGTATTCCTGCGAAGTTGAACGGTCAAGCGTTCCCGTGCGGGCGCTCTGCGTGCTGCGCCCTGGAGAAGCCCCGGCGGCCGAGACGTTCCCCGGCCGCAGCGCTTACGACCCGGTCTTTTCCCGGGACGGTTCCGGAATATATTTCATCTCGGACGCGGGCGATGACTTCGAACTTTATCTTAAAGAACTGGCTACAGGAACGGTGTTCCGTCTTACGCGCAGCCTGGGGGGCATCTTTACCCCGGCCGTCACCGCGGATAAGATATACTTTTCGTCTTTCCGGCGGGGCGGCATGGACGTCTACGCGGCGGCCCCCGGGAACTTCCTGTATGAGAAGCAGGCTGCTTACGCGCCGGCCGCACCGGAGAGCCCGGAGGTAAAGCCTTCCAGCGGGACTTTCCTGCCTTACAAGTTCAAAGCCTCCACCGACCTTTTTTTCCCGGCTTTCCTGTTTTCCTCTCCCGGCGGGCTTTTCTGGATGAATTACTGGCAGGCCTCCGACATGCTGGGCCGGCATAACCTGAGCCTGTACCTCAACTATAATTCAGGCGCCGATTACCTCAGCCTTCAGGCCAACTATTCTTACGTGCGCTGGCGCATGCCGCTTTTGCTGCAGACCAACGCGCTGACTTATAACGGCATCCTGGACGCGGCCGGCCTGGAATACGACAAGCGCTATTCCCGCAACGCCGTGGGGACGGCCTGGCCTTTTGACCGCCACAACCGGGTAGAAGCCTATGTAATCGCCAAGGACGAGACGAACAGGTACACGGATGTAAAATACACTGAAAAGCTGCGCACCCGGGCGCTGCAGACGGCGTATATCCGCGATACCGTGAGCGGCCTTTACCTTACCGCCGTGCGCGGGTCGCGGACGGAGCTTTCCTGGCTGGGGGCCAGGGAAACCGCGGGCGGCAACCTTAAATACGACGTATACCTGCTGCAGTACCTTAAATATTTCCCGCTCTCCAAGAGCTCGGCGTTCGTTAACCGCTTTGTGGCCGGGCGCAGCACGGGACGCGACAGGCAGGATTTTAATTTCGGGGGCCTCGGCGGCGTGCGCGGCCTGTTGAGTTCTTCTTCGCTGTACGAAAAGCCCGGCGTTTTTATGGATAACGCGGAACTCCGGGTTCCGCTGGTCAAGGATATGAACTACTATATGTGGTACATGTTCCCGGATTTTTATTTTAAGGCCGTTTACGGCAAGCTTTTCGTGGATTCCGGCTACGGCTGGGCCACGGACGGCCAACTTGGGGATCTCGGTGTTTCCAGGGTCGACGGATCGGTCGGGGCGGGTGTCGACGTGCACACCTTCATCCTCCAGACGTTCCAGCTGGTCCTGAGCTTCGATTATGCCGTAAGGACCAGGGACGGCGGGAAGATATTTTACTTCTATATGGGGCCGATGTTCTAGCGGCCTGGGAACTGCCTCGCCGGCTGTTTTTTATGCTAAAATTCTGATTATGAAGAACATTAAATATACGTCCCTGTTCATAGCTTTATTATTCGCCCCGGCGCTCCTGCTTGCGCAGACGGGCGCGCCCGCTGCCGCCCGGCCCGCGGTAAAAAAGGCCGCCGTTAAGAAGCCGGCCCACAAGCGCGCCGTGAAGCACGCCGTAAAGCCCGCCGCTAAAGCGGCCGCCGTGGCCGTTTCAACTGCCGCCCCTGCCGCCCAGCCTAAGGCACAGGAAGCCGCGGCCGCCGCCGTGCCTGCCGCGGACCCTTTGGCTGATGCCCTGCTAAAACTGAAATCGAGCGATCCCTCCCTGCGCCGCCAGGCGGCGGACGCTATAGGCCAGAGCAGGAACGCAAAAGGCGCACCGGCCCTTATGGCGGCCCTTTCCGACGACTCCCCGCGCGTGCGCCAGTCGGCTGCCGACGCCCTGGGGATGCTCACCTGGCGGGAAGCTTCTCCGAAGCTGGCGGAAATGCTGGTCAAGGATACGGACTCCGGAGTGCGGCAGCAGGCCGCTATTTCGCTCTCTTATATAATGGACGCGGCTTCGGGGCCCGCCCTGGTAAAAGCGCTTAAGGATGACACTCCCGCCGTGCGTTACGCCGCGCTTCATACCCTGGCCGTCATTAAATATGCTCCGGCGGAGGATGAAATTATCGGGATGCTCTCGGCCAGCGACGCCAATACGCGCCGCGGCGCGAGATCGG
>JAJZVJ010000110.1 GCA_021845705.1 bacterium | reverse complement strand
GGTCTCCCGCTTCTGCTCTCTTATGCCCTCCTACACCGAGATCATTTTCGCGCTGGGCGCCGGCGGCGAACTGGTGGGTGTTTCAAATTTCTGCAACTGGCCGCCGGAAGCCGCGAAGATAGCGAAGACCGGGGATTATCTTCGCCCGAACATAGAGAAGGTGTATTCTCTTAAGCCTGACGCGGTCTTTGCCGGCGCGTGGGCCGGCGGTTCCTCCACTAAACAACTGGCTTCCATGGGCGTGAAAGTGGTGTCGCTGCCGGAGGAAAAAAAGCCGGAGGACATATTCTCCACTATACGCTTGATAGCGGCGGAGGTGGGCAGGAAGGCCGCCGGCGAGAAACTGGTGAAAAAACTGTCGGCCGCGCTGCCCGCGCCTTACAAGGGGGTCCCCCGCAAAGTTTATATAGAGGAAGACGCCGGCGGGTGGACGGCGGGCGGCGATTCTTTCCTGTCCGGGGCCGTGGCGCTCGCGGGGGGAAGCAATATCTTCTCGGGGGAGAAGAAAGGGTACTTCCAGGCTTCCTGGGAGGAGGTGCTCCTCCAGGACCCGGACGCCGTTATTCTCCTTTCCGGTACGGAGAAGGAGTTCCTGGCAAGGCCCCTGGCCCGCGGCCTGTCCGCCGCTAAACGCGGGCTTATAATTACTTCCCTTAACGGCGACGCGTTCTCGCGCCCGGGCCCGCGCCTTTTCGGGGAGATAGGGAAGCTGAGAAAACTGCTGTATGGGGAAAAATAAGGCGCTTCTGCTGTTGGCGGCGCTGGCCGCGGCCTGCCTGTTCTCGCTCGCGGCCGGCCCCGCCGGCTGGTCCAACACCGACGTTATCCTTAACCTGCGGCTTCCCCGCACGCTGGCCGCGCTCGCGGTAGGGGCCGGGCTCGGGCTCGCGGGCGCGCTGTTCCAGGGCGTGCTGAAGAACCCGCTGAGCGACCCTTATATACTCGGAACCTCCTCGGGCGCTACCGCGGCCGCGGTCTTCTGTTTCCTGGCCGGCATAGAGAGGACCTCGCCGGTCTTTTTCCTCGCGGTGTTCGCCGGCGCTTTCGGCGCTACTTTCCTTTCCTATTGGCTCGCGCGGCTGGCGGGGCGCCTGTCCGACGGCGCCCTTGTGCTGGCCGGAGTGGCCGTGAGCGCGTTCCTTTCGGCGCTGGTGATGCTCACCCTCACCTCTTCGCGGGAGCGCTCCTTCTCCCTGTTCTATTTCGTGATGGGGGGCCTGTATACCGTAGAGCCCGGCGTGCTTATGGTTTCTTCGCTTATTATAGCGGCCGCCGGCGCGGCCGCCATGGCGCGCTGGCGCGCGCTGGACGCGATGTCGCTGGGCGCCGAGAACGCGTATCACCTAGGCATAAGCCCGGAGCGCGAACGGATACTTTTCTTCGTCTTCGCCTGCGCTTCCACCTCGGCCGCGGTGGCGATCGGCGGGACTATAGGTTTTGTGGGGCTGATGGTACCGCACCTGGTGCGGCGCTTAACGGGGCCCTCCGCGCGCCTGCTTGTCCCGGCCGCCGCGCTGGGCGGCGCCGCCATGCTTACCGCGGCGGACGCGGCCGGACGCTCCCTGTTCCCGCCGTCCGAAGTCCCCGCCGGGGTGGTCATGGCTCTCGCCGGGGCGCCTTTCTTCATGTGGCTGCTCTGGAAGAACTCGAGGGGGAAAAACTGATGCCCTCGCTTAAGGTCTCAGGTCTGACTTTTTCTTACGGGCCTGAACCTCTTATAAAGGACCTCTCGCTGGAACTGCGGCCCGGCGATTTTATGTGCGTCCTCGGGCCTAACGGTTCCGGTAAATCCACTCTTTTAAGACTGCTGACCGGCTTTATGAAAAGTTCCTCCGGGTCGGTGCGGCTGGCCGGGGAAGAGGTGTCTTCGATAAAGCCGGAAAAGCTGGCGCGCCTGGCGGCTTATGTGGCCAGCGAGACGGCGACCCCTTATGACTTTTCCGTCCGCGAGATGGTGCTGCTGGGCCGTACGGCCAGGGCGGGTTTCTGGCACGGTTATTCGGCCGAAGACGCCGCCGCGGCCGGACTTGCCATTGAAGAAACAGGGATAAAGGCCCTTGCGGACAGGTCTATAAATACGCTCTCGACCGGAGAGCGGCAGCTGGTCTTTATTGCGCAGGCCCTGGCGCAGGAGGCCAGGCTGCTGCTGCTGGATGAACCGACTTCGCACCTGGACCTGAAATATAAGTCCGGGCTGATGGCGCTGCTGGCGCGGCTGGCGGGGCGGGGCCTGGCGGTAGCGGCCGTGCTGCATGAACCGGCTCTGGCCGGGCTGGGCTGCGACAAGGCGCTTCTTTTCAGCGGCGGCGGCGAATACTCTTTCGGGCCGGCGGCGCAAACGCTTGCCCCGGCGCGGCTGGCCGCGGCCTACGGGGTGCCCGAAAATTCGCCGCTCCTGCCGAAATAAGGCCGCGGCGCGCGCCTTGTGTTGCTAAAAATCAATACAAGGCATGGTGTTTGTGCGAGTTTTGCGATTTTATTCTGCCCGCTGATGTTGTATAATTTCGGGTAGAGCAGGGGGAGGGCGGTCAAATCTAATTTCAGCACACGGACACGCCTGCGCGGACACGGACAGCATTATATATCCGGAAGGGGAAAATGATGACTTCGTCAGGGCAGATAAAAAAAGGCAACACCGGGCCGGAAGCGGAGCATAAAGCTCTGCCGGAAGGCTACGGAACCACCGAGGCGGCCCTGCTGCCCCGCGATCCCAACTGGATGTTCATCTACTGGGAAATAACCGATAATTCTATGAAGAACGTGCGCAGCCGGCACGGCGAGGACGTTTTCAAGAAAGGCAGGCCGGTTATAAGGGTTTATGACGTCTCCCCGGGCCACGACGGCGATTCCGGAGGCAGGTATTTCGATATCCCCGTCATGCTGGAGGCCAAAAGCTGGTATATTAACGTTCAGGAAGCCGGCCGCGCCTACTGCTGCGAGGTCGGACTTGCCCTGCCCGACGGTTCCTTCGTCGGCCTGGTGAAGACCAACACCGTTAACCTGCCCGCCGGCCGCGTTTCGGACGTGACGGACGAGAAATGGATGGCGGTCACGGAAGATTTCGACAAACTGCTGCAGCTTTCCGGGGTGGAGTACATAGGCAAGGGCTCCGGAGAAGTGGCCAAGTCCCTGGCCCAGCGCTGGGAGATGCTGCGCGCCGTTTTCTCGCGCGCCTCCTCCTGGGGCGTCAGTTCCATGTCCTCTCAGTCGCTCCAGAAGCCCGCGCAGCCCAGGCAGTTCTGGCTGGTCGCGGACTGCGAGCTTATACTTTACGGGGCCACCGAGCCGGACGCTTTCGTTACCGTTTCCGGGCGCAAGGTGAACCTGAACCCCGACGGAACCTTCTCTATGCGCTTCGCCCTGCCGGACGGCGTAGCGGACCTGCCCGTTAAGGCCCTCTCCAAGGACGAGACCGAGTCCCGGGAGATAGCTATAAAAGTCACCAGGGCCACAACAACCAATGCCAAATAAAGAAAAAGGCTACCTCGCTTTAGTTCTTCACGCGCACTTGCCTTTTATCCGCCACCCGGAACACGACGATTTCCTGGAGGAGGACTGGTTCTTCGAGGCGATGTGCGAGACCTACATCCCGCTGCTCGACGTCTACGAACGCCTGGCCGCGGAGGGCACGGATTTCCGCGTGACCATGTCCATTACCCCGCCGCTCTGCAACATGATGGCGGACGAACTGCTGCGCGAGCGCTTCCGCCGCTACTACAGCCTGCGGCTGGAACTGGCGGAAAAAGAAGTGGTCCGCACCCGCAATACCGCCTTCTACGACGTGGCGAAGATGTACGAGACCAAGTTCCGCCGCATCCGCGAGCTATACGAGGACTATTACCACGGCAGGGTGCTCGACGGTTTCAAAAAATTCCAGGACATGGGAAAACTGGAGATAATAACCTGCGGCGCCACCCACGGCTTCCTGCCGCTGGAGCTGAGGAAGGAGGCCGTGCACGCCCAGATAAAACTGGCGGCCGACGATTACAGGAAACATTTCGGCCGCGGGCCCCGGGGCATCTGGCTCGCCGAGTGCGCCTATAACCCGGGCGACGACGTTTTTCTTAAAGCGCAGGGCATCCGCTATTTTTTCCTGGAGACTCACGGCATCATTTACGGCAGCCCGCGCCCCCGCTACGGCGTGTACGCGCCGGTGTACTGCCCTTCGGGCGTGGCCGCGTTCGGCCGCGACATGGAAAGCGCCCAGCAGGTCTGGAGCGCCGAGACCGGCTATCCCGGGGACCACCGCTACCGGGAATTTTACCGCGACCTGGGCTACGACCTGGAATACGAATACGTGAAGCCCTACCTGCACCAGGACGGCGTGCGCCGGAACATAGGCATGAAGTACTGCAAGATAACGGGCAAGGTGGGCCTTAACGAGAAGGCGCCCTATAACCCGGCCGAAGCCCGCGAAATGGCCGCCAGCCACGCCGGGAACTTCATGTTCAACCGCGAACGGCAGATAGAACACCTCAACGGTTTCCTCGGGAGAAAGCCGGTGGTGGTGTCCATGTACGACGCCGAGCTTTACGGCCACTGGTGGTACGAAGGCACGGACTTCCTTGAATTCCTTTTCAAGAAGATCCACCACGACCAGAAAACCATTAAGATGGTGACCCCGAGCGAATACCTGGGGATCCACCCGGATAACCAGGTGGTGCAGCCTTCCATGTCGACCTGGGGCGACAAGGGCTACAACGAGGTCTGGCTTAACGGCACGAACGACTGGATGTACCGGCACCTTCACAAGCAGGTGGAGCGCATGGTGGAGCTCGCCAACAAGTTCCCGTCGGCCGAAGGCGCCCTTAAGCGCGCGCTTGACCAGTGCGCGCGCGAGGTAGTGCTGGGGATGTCCTCCGATTGGGCCTTCCTTATGACCGTAGGCACGGCAAAGACCTATTCCACAAAGCGTTTCGTGGCGCATACGCACCGCTTCAACGGCCTCTATGAGCAGATCATGGGCAACCGGCTGGAGGAGGGGTACCTTAAGGATATAGAGTGGCGCGACAATATCTTCCCCGAACTGAACTACAGGGTCTTCTCCACGGAAGAAGCGGAGAAAGCCGCCAAAGGCTGAGCTCCGCCCCGCCAATAAAAAACCGCGGCCCGTAAGGCGCGGTTTTTTGTTATATCGGTTCCCGGACCCCCCCGACCTGAGATTCCAGGTCTTATTTCTTGCCCGACATTTCCTCTATCCTGCTGTTGAAGCGTTCTATGATCAGCCCCGACAGGGAATACAGCTTGAGCACTGTCCCCGCCGTTTCCGGCGGGAGGCCGCCTTCCCCGGCCGCGCTGAAAAGGTCCATAAGGCGGTTCTGGATGTGGAAAAGCAGGTCCTGCGCGCCGAGGTCCCGCGCGGCCTTAAGCAGGTCCAGCAGCGGCTCGAGCGTCGCGGCGGAAGGAGAGGCCAGCGCGGGGTCGCAGGCCTTGGCGGCCAGCGCGGCGGAGGCTTCGGGCGGGGGATTGAAGCCGGATTCCAGTCCGGCTTCCTTCATCCGGGCGGCCAGTTCGGTGAGCTTGCGTATTTCCGCCGTGGAACAGGAGCCCAGAGCGCGGCTGAAAACTATTTCCGCGGCCTGCCTCGCGTAAGCGGCGGCCTGCGAGCGGAGCGGGGCCCAGGAGGACAGCGCTTTGCCGGGGAGGCGGGCCAGCAGGTAAAGATAATCCTCCAGTATCTTGAAGATAGCGGCGGAGTGGCTGTGCCTTGCGGCGTCGGCGAGCATCCAGGCGTAGAGGGTCCTTTCTTCCCAGGAAAAATCCTCAAAGGTTATGCGGGCGAGGCCCGGCTCTTTATCGAGCGCCGCCTGTATCGCGGCGGCTTCGCCAAGCGAAAAGATCTCCTTGAGCCGCGCTTCGCCGCCGTGCCGGGGAAAATACATGAGCGGGAACTCTTCGCCGCGCCTCAGGTAGCAGAAAACCAGCGGCGAGGGGCCGTCGGGCCCCGGCGCCATGATCGTGCCGCGCGTGAAAAGCACGCCGTCCCTGTTCATCCGCTCTTCGGTCCGCAGCGCGGCGCTGTCGGCGCAGTTCTCCTCGGCCCCCAGCATGGACTCGGCGATACCGAGCGCTCCGGACTTCTGCCTGGCCATGGAATTTTCCGCGACTATCCTCTGGTAGAGCTTCAGGCCGCTTTCGGCTTCCGGGTAGTTGGAATGGGCCATCTCCAGCAGGGAAAGAAAGGTCCTGTCCGCGTTCTCGAAACCGAGGTGGCGCATGGCCTCGGCGGCGCGGGCCGCGTAGCGCAGGTTCTGCAGCGCCTCTATGCGCGAAATATCGGCGAAGAACCAGCCGCAGCTGGTGAACATGTACATGGCGTGCTTCTGCATTTCCAGCAGGTCCAGCGCGCGCCTTTTTTCCGACCTGGTAAGCTCCCGCCCGGAACAGCCGGCGAAGAACGCCGCCTCCGCTTCCGGAGAGCGGTCAAGGAGGAGGCCGGCGTAGGCGTTCCGGGCCTCCCAGGGGGCGCGGAAGAATTTGGAGCCCTCGGCGTTGAAGATGTCGGAAGCCGCGTCGCGCAGGCTGTTGAGGGCGGCCCTGAAAGGCAGGCGCCAGTTAAGGCTGAAGCTGCCTTCGCCCCCGCAGTCGCAGCCGCCCTTCCAGCGCCGCACGCCGTGGGCGCAGCTCCAGGCGGTGCCTTCGCCGTCGGGGCCGGTCTTGAGCCTGACTTCGTGCCTGGGCGGGTTCTTCTCCAGGTACCAGCCCAGATTCACGGTCTCTATCCCGCGGCTTTTCAGCTCGTGGCGGAAGGCGTGTGCCAGGGTCATGTCGCCGAACTTGTGGTGGTGGCCGAAAGTCTCGCCGTCCACCGCCATGGTCACAAGCTGCGGCCCGCCCGCGTTCCTGCGGTAGGAGGCCTCGACCCTGTCCGCCAGCGAGGCGGAGTCTTTTGCCAGCCCGTCGAAAGCGGCGGCTTTAGAGAGCGGCCCGTCGTAGAAAAAAACGGCCAGGCTCCGGCCTTTATGCGGGGTGCCGTCGGGCAGGGAGTCGCGCCATTCGTAGGGCCGGGTGGTATCGAAATTCCCGGAAGAAGCGTTTTCCCATTCCTGCTCCCCGCGCGGCCTGATCTGCCCGGCCTGGTAGGGGGAAAGTATCACGTATTTCATCCCCAGGTCCACCAGGAGGCGGAGCGTGTTGTCGCTGGCGGCGGTTTCCGGCAGCCACATGGCTTCGGGTTTGAACCCGAAGCGGTGCTCGAAATCCCTGATGCCCCACAGGGCCTGCGTAAGCTGGTCCTGGAACGAGGCAAGCGGCATTATCATATGATTGTACGCCTGGGCAATGGCGTTTGAATGGCCGGTCAGTTGCCTGGATTCCCTGCCCGCCGAGACTATTTTAGCGTAATAAAAAGGATATTCTTTCTCCAGCCAGGAGAACAGCGTGGGGCCGAAGTTG
>JAJZVJ010000109.1 GCA_021845705.1 bacterium | reverse complement strand
ACCTGGTCAGCCACCGCGCGCTGGCCTTAAGGGGCCTGCTTCCGGAATTGCTGCGCCTGTTCGCGGCAGCCTGACTCCAAAATAAAAGGCTTCATCAGGCGCAAGTCCCCGCCGTTCCAGGCCTGGGCCGGAGTATATCCGTCCTTTAAAAGCCGGCTTTTCCCATCGCGCCGGGATTTGGATGACTGGCGAAGCAATTTAAGCATGCTATAATATGGCTTAAGAAGACAAACATGAAAATAAGGCTTCTCCATAAATTTGCCGCGGTGATCCTGCTGGTCTCGGTGCTGCCGATGGCCCTTTTGGGCCTCAGGCTTATAAACCTGGGACAGGTAGGGGTGAAGACCGCCATCCTCGAACTGCACCTTACGGCGGCGGACAAGATCGCCTCCGAATTCAACGGCTATATCAGGAGCGCGGACTCCGGGCTGCGCTCCGCCATGAACGCAATGCTGAAAATGGACTGGGAGAACAAGCAGACTATGCTTGCCGCCCTGCTGGAGACCCGCAGGGAGATAAAGCAGGTCTCGGTCCTTTTGAAGGACGGTTCCGAGGTCGTTAAAATAATTTCCCCTTTCGAGGGCGGCAGCGGTGTGCTGGCGAAGTATGCCGGCACGGATGGTTTTAAGGCCGCCAGGGCCGGGAAACGCCATATCTCGGTCGACCGCAAAAACCGCCTCGTTGTTTTTTATTACCCTTTCGGCAAGGACATGGTGCTGCGTTCCGAGCTTGACCTCGGTTCTTTCATAGATTCGCTCGACCTGAAGAGGGTAGGCGAGGAAGGTTTCCCCGTTATCCTGGACGCCTCCGGCGTCCCCATCGCCTGGCCGGGCGACATCCCCGAAAAGGACGCCATGGAGACCGCGGGCTGGGAGATCTCCAGGAACGCGGTCAAGTCCCTTTCTTCCGGCTCCGCGGAGTTCCTGGATTCCTCCGGGCGCTCGATGCTGGGCGCCTATTCCCCGATCTCGGAGCTGGGCGGAGCCGTGGTGGTGAGCCAGCCGCGGGAAGGCGCTTACCGCTACGCGATGTTCATGCGCAAACAGGCCGTTTACGCCGTGCTTATCTTCCTCGCGCTGGCCATGGCCGCCGCCTGGGTGTTCACCCGCACGCTTACGAAGCCGATAACCGTGCTTACGCGAGCGGCGGAATACGTGGCCTCCGGAGATTTCTCGCGCAAGGCGGAAGTGCATACCTCGGACGAGATAAACGACCTCGCCGAGACCTTTAACAAGATGGTCTCCCAGCTCAAGTCCTATTCCGACATGCAGGTGGACCGCATCATCCGCGAGCAGAAGAACACCGAAGCTATCCTTTTTTCCACCGAGGACGGCATAATCATGACGGATATGTCGGGCCTGGTGCAGGTAGCCAACCGCAAGGCCAGGTCGGTGCTGGGCGTGGGCCAGACCGACCCGGTGGTAGGCAAGCCGCTCGAAGTGCTGATAGCGGCCGAAAAGATAAAAGAGCCTGTCCTGGACGTCTTCGGGAACCGCAAGGAGAATTTTTTCAGGGAGATAGAGATCTCGCAGGAGCATTCCACCCGGTTCTTCCGCTGCTTCGCCATGCCGATCACCGCGCCCGGGCATTCCGAGCCGCTCGGCAGGCTGATCGGTTTTTACGATATCACCCTGGACAAGGAACTGGCCCGCATAAAGGACGAGTTCCTGCACTCCATCACGCACGACCTGCGCAACCCTATGGGCGCGATAAAAGGCTTCGTGGAATTCATGCTGAAAGAGATCCCCGGCCCGGTGAACGAGGCGCAGAAGAAAATGCTGGTCTCTATCGACCGGGCCTCCTTCAGGCTGCTGGGCATGATCAATAACATTCTCGACTCCGCCAAGATGGAGGCCGGGAAAATGGAGATAGGGCTGGCCCCGGTGAACCTGAAGGAAATCGCCTCCAGGGTGAACTCGCTTATGGAATCGCTCGGGGCGCGCAAGCATATCAGCTTCCAGATGGAGGGGGTCGAGTCCATGGTGGTGAACGCCGACGCCGGGCTGATGGAGCGCATGTTCACCAACCTTATAGGCAACGCCATAAAATTCACGCCCGAGGACGGGGTCATAACCACCGGCATCTCCGACGACGGCGACCACTACACCGCCTGGGTGCGCGACACCGGCGACGGCATCCCTCCGGAATACCTGGACAAGGTCTTCGAGAAATTCGAGCAGGTTAAAGGGCAGAAAGCCGGGGGCACCGGGCTGGGCCTGACCATCTGCAAATACGTGGCGGCGGCCCACCTCGGGAAGATCTGGGCCGAATCGGAGCCGGGCAAAGGCGCGAAGTTCATCTTTACCGTCCCGAAAAACCTCGCCAAGGACGAGTCCGGCAAGATCGTGGTAAAGGGGGAAGCGTGAAAACGATATTATTAGGTCTGCTTATGCTCTTCCGTCCGGCTAATGCCGGGGCCGCGGAGGAACTGCAGACGATAGTCGTTAAGCCCGGCGATACTCTGTGGAGCATCTCGAATACCTACCTTAAAGACCCGAAGAAATGGAACGTCATACTCAAATACAACAGGCTACCCTCGGCCGACCCTTCCATAGCCCTGCCCGGGATGCCGCTGCGGGTCCCGTCGACCCTCCTGAAAGAGGAATACCGGGCGGCCAAGCTGGTTTATTTCCTCAACGAGGTGCTTTTCAGGCGGACCGGGGCTTCGGACTGGAACGCCGTCAGCATGAAGATGGACCTGTTCAAGAGCGATACCCTGCGCACCCGCGCCGACGCGCGCGCCGACGTTAAATTCTATACCGGCCAGATACTCAACCTTTTCCCCAACACCATAGCCGTGCTGCGCCCGCCGGGCAAGAAGAACGTGGACGTGGAGCTGCTTGCCGGAGAAATGCGCGGCCTGCGCTCGCGCGTCATAACGGCTTCGGCCAGGATCACCCCGAAGACGAAAGACACCGAGTTCGGCGCCAAGCTCAAAGACGACCTCACCACTATAGTCCAGGTCTACAAAGGAAAAGCGGACGTCGAGGCGCAGGGAAAGACCGTTGAGGTCGCCGCGGGCTTCGCCTCGGAGGTTAAGATGGACATGGCCCCTTCCGACCCGGTCAAGCTGCCCCCGCTGCCTGAACTGCAGCCCGGCTCGGCCACCACGCTTACCGCCTCCGCCGGTACGCAGTTCAAGGATGAAGGCGGCGTCGTTTCTCTCGGTAATTTGAAAAAAGGCGGGAATACTCCGTCCAAACTGCAGGGTGCCGAAGTCCCTAAAGGCGTACCGGCCGCCAGCGCTGACGCTAAAGGCATAGACGCCAACGAGATAGTGAAGATGCTTTCCGTGGGAAACCCGGTCCAGAGCTATCATTTGCAGGTTTCAAAGGACCAGGCTTTCGGGACCACCGTGCTCGATAAGCAGTACGACGCTTTCGACAAGATCGACCTGAACGGGCTCCTGCCCCCCGGCAACTACTTCATGCGCGTCGCCCTGGTGGACCTGCTGGGCTTCGAAGGCAAGTTCAGCGCGCCGCGCCCGTTAAAGATAGGCGGCGGCAGGTAGCCCCGGCCCGGCGGCTCCGGAGTTCTAGCGCCCCGCTTTCCGGCCCGAATGAAAACAGATCCTCGCCATTCTTCCGGTATATTGAAGCGGGCCGCGTTCTGCCTTTTTGCCTGCGCCTGGCTGGCCGCGTTCTGCCCTCATGCCGCCTGCGTGCCTGAGGCCGCCCCGCGCAAAACAGTGTGGGACCGCATCATGGAGGACCAGAGCGCCATAAACCTGCGGCACGGCTACGCCTACATGGAGGAGGAGAATTACGCGGCCGCCGCCGACGAGTTCTACAAGTCCGCCCAGAAGGACCCCGAAAGCCCCTGGCCGCGTCTGCTTTACGGTTCCGCGCTCTACTGGCTGGGCGAGCCGGATAAGGCGCTGTCCGAGTTCGAGGAGGCTATGCGCCTGGACCCGGCCAACTCTATGGCTTACCAGCTGCGCGGGATAGTCAGGGCCCGCGCCGGGCAGTACCAGGCCGCCCTAGAGGATTTCCTGCAGGCCGAGCGCCTCGCGCCCGAGCGGTCCGACGTTAAAATGAACGCCGGCTCGGTTTACCAGGCCCTCGGCAACCCCGGCAAGGCGCTGGATTACCTCAGGGCGGCCGTGGCGGCGGACTCTTCCAATCCCCTGTACCGCTTCCAGCTCGGCATGTTCTATTCCCGCACCGGCCGCTACGATTTCGCCGCCGTGGAACTGGAGAAAGCTATTTCACTTTTTCCGGATTACGAGGACGCCATGCTGGAACTGGCCGTGCTCAGGGAGCGTGAAGGCAGAGTGAACGAAGCCGTGAAACTTTACCGCAGGGCCCTTTCAATAAAGCCCCGCGATTCGGTGGCCAGGTTCAGGCTGGCCTGGGCGCTGTACAAGTCCGGGCGCGGTAAAGAAGTAAAAAAGGCTTTGGACGGCGCTTTCCTCCTGGCTCCGGCCAACGAGAACGGCGGCATATCGATGGCGCTGGCTTATTCGGGGGCCTCCTCCGCCGCTGTCGCGGAACAGCCGCAGAGCCCGCTGTTCTCCGCTCTTTCAAAGATCCCGGCCGACCAGGAAGCCCGGGTGGTAATAGAACTGCTCGAGACCCCGAAGGCGGTGCTTTCCGCGGCGCCCGTGGGTGAGAAGCTGGCCGGGCGGCTCCGGTCGGTTTTTAACCGGCCCAAAGTCAGCTATACCAAGCGGGAATACTTCCTGCCGCTTTCGAATACGGAGGACAGGCAGAAGAGAGCCGCGGAGATCGCGGCCGAGGCGGAAAAGCTTTTGAAGGGCATTTCACAGGGCAGCGACGCTCGGCTTAATTTCAAGATAGAGACCTCCGCCCCGTCCGCTTCGCGCAAGGACCCGAAAAACAAAGCCATCTACAAGCCGCGCGACGTCGGCAATGACATGGGGCTTTGGGTGATGGGGGACAACTGGCTGGACAATGTTTCCGAGGCAGTCGAGGATATGGAATCCGCGGGCCAGGCCCCGGACCGGGATTTTAACCTTATCAAGGGACTGGGGTACCTGCTGCTCGGCGAACCTTCCCAGGCCCTGGCTGAATTTTCCGGCGGCGGCGCGCAGGCGGCGCTCGGGCGCGGGGCCGCCTGGATAGAATCCGGTTCCGACGAAAAAGCCCTGGCCGAGTGCCTGGAGGCGCTGCGCCTGGAGCCGGCCAACAAAACGGCCCTGGCCAACCGCGCCTGGCTCGAGGCAAAATAAATGAAAGCTCCCCGGGCTTCAAAACTGGTCTTCAGCTTTGCCGACTGCGCGCTGAAGGAGCGTCTCTCGGCCAGACTTTGCGCCTCCTACGGGCGCTGGCTCGGCGGCTTCCGCACCCTGGAAATCCGCCGCGGCAAAGCGCGCAGCGGGTTCGAAGTGGTGGCTTTTGGCGGAGCGGCCGGTTCCGGCGTGAACGGGCGGGCCGTTCTGGCCGCAAGGGATATCGTTTCCCCGGTCTCGTTCAACAAGTACGCCCTGAACCTGGCGGCGCTGGAAGTAACGGCGCTGGGCGCCCTGGAGAACGCCGCCGCGGCGGGAAAGATCCTTCTTTTCGATGAGCTCGGCCCGATGGCGATGATGTCTGAAAAGTTCAGCGCCCGCGCGGTACAACTGCTCTTTTCTCCGGCCCCGTGCCTGGTGTTCTACCGCCGAGGCGCGGCAGTTTTTGAGGACGTTTTTTCCAAACTCGGCGATACCGCCCTGCTTGAACTTACGGAGCCCGCCTGGGCGGAGGCGGTAGCAGCCGCCGAGGCCTGGCTGGACCTGCTGGCGGGCGGAATGTGGAGCGATAAGAAATGAATTACACCGAAGATATCAGCATAGGGGAAGTCAGAAAAGCCCATTTTATAGGGATAGGCGGGATAGGTATGAGCGGTATAGCCCGCCTTATGCTGGGCCTCGGCTACAAGGTCAGCGGCTCGGACGCTAAAGCTTCCGAAATAACCCGCGCGCTCTCCCGCGAGGGAGCAAAGATCATCGAGGGCCATTCTCCGGGCGCGCTGGGTTTCCCGGACGTGGTGGTAGTGAGCTCGGCGATAGATCCGGCCAACCCGGAGCTTAAAGCCGCTTTCAAAAGGGGGCTGCCGGTAGTGCGCCGGGCGCTGATGCTCTCAAAGCTGGCCGATCTCAAGAAAACTATAACGATAGCCGGCACTCACGGCAAGACCACCACTACCACCATGACGGCGGCCGCGCTGGAGGCCGCCGGCGCGGACGCTACCGCCGTGGTGGGGGGGATAATAAAAGGCGCCGGCTCCAACGTGAAGCTGGGCGGGGGCCAGTACCTCGTGGCCGAGGCCGACGAATCGGACGGCTCCTTCCTTTATTTCTCGCCGCTCGTGGCCTGCGTCACCAATATAGACTCCGACCACCTGGACCATTACGGGAGCATGGAAAACCTCAAGGAGGCTTTCCGCAAGCACCTTTCACGTCTGCCGTTCTGCGGCATGGCGGTCCTCTGCCACGACGACCCCGTGATCCGGGAAATTATACCGTCGTTAAGAGTCCCCCTTGTGACCTGCGGCCTGGGCGCGGGGGCGGATTGGGCCGCCCGCGACGTCATGTTCTCTCCCGGCGGAGCCTCGTATAAAGCTTTTTTCAGGGGTAAATTAAAAGGGCGGGTACGCCTGCGCTGCGGCGGGGCGCATAACGTGCGCAATTCGCTGCTCGCGCTGGCCGCGGGCTCGTATCTCGGTTTCGAGTTCGGCAAGCTGGCCGCGGGCCTTTGGACTTTCGCGGGGGTCAAGCGGCGGATGGACAGGCTCGGCTGTGCCGGCGGGGTTGATTTCGTGGACGACTACGGCCACCACCCGACGGAGATCCGGGCGACGCTGGACGCGGCGCGCGGGCTTTTCCCGGGCCGCAGGCTGGTGGCGCTTTTCCAGCCGCACCGCTACACCCGCACTTCGCTGCTTTATAAGGAGTTCGGCAAAGCTTTCGGCGGCGCCGCCAGGGTTTACGTGGCGCCGCTTTACGCTGCCGGCGAGAAACCTCTGCCCGGCGTGGATTCCGGGCTGATACTGCGCCAGCTCCTTAAGAACGGCGCGGCCGCTTCCGGGTTCCGCGGCGTTCTTGAGACCATGAAAGAGCTTAAGCGCGGCGACGTTCTTATCACGCTCGGGGCCGGGGACGTCTGGAAACTGGGCGAAGAGATCAAGCTGAAGATGGAGACCCTTACCTGATGCCAAAATTCAGCCAGGTCTTTTTAACGGACAAAAGTATCTGCGGGCGCATCGCCGCGGCCCTGGAGGGCGCTGCCTTCGACCGGCTTATAGAGATAGGCCCGGGCGGCGGGGCGCTTACGGAATTCCTTTTCCCCAGGTACGGCGCGCTTATGAAAGCGGTGGAGATAGACAAGGCCCTGCTCCCGGCCCTGAGGGAGAAGTTCAGGGGCCTGGAATTGGTGAACGCCGATTTTCTGCGGACCGACCTGCACCTCCTGGCCGGCGG
>JAJZVJ010000108.1 GCA_021845705.1 bacterium | reverse complement strand
CCCCGTCTTCGTCTTCCGCAGGCAGGCTTTCAAGCGTGGTACCCGTCGCATAAGAAGTTTTGGTCAAAACCCTGTATATTTTATTGGGCGTCCAGGAAAACCCGACGGTATAGGTGGCGTAATAGACGTAATAATTGCCGGACACATTTTCATAATCCAGCGCTCCATAAGCCGCGTTCGTCCAATCCTGCACTATGATATTGTCCGTTACATTTACCACCTTGACCCTTGCCCAGTCTATTAACACCGAATTACCATAAACCGCCCTGACATAAATCTTCGGCAGGCTGCTGAAATAAAGCCCGTGCGCCGGTCCGGCCGCGGTGTCCACCCACGACCGCGCGGCCCCCCCTTTTGAAGTCCTTATAGTCCTTCCCGCCGAGGGGGTTTCGGTTTTCGCGGCGGTTCTCGCTCTTGACCTTATTTTCAGGTCATAATTACTCGCGCCGGTTATAAACTCCGCCGGCAGGTTGGTGTATTTAAAGTACTCGGTACCGGCCGCGGGGCACCAGAATTCGGCCCCTCCGCCTACCCCCCACGTGCCGTCTTCCCAATACCTGTTCCCGCCCGCGTCGTAAATGCTCACGTCCACGCCCGTTATGGGAACCCCCGCCCAGGCCTCGCCCTGGATCTGCCGCAAAGATTCGGTCTGCGTAGCATTCGTGTTCAAATATTCCACCAGGTCCAGGAGCTTCGACTGGGGGGCGGCGGCGTCGTACTTGAAAGTGGCGGTGGCAAGCGCGGCGTCGTAATTAGAAGCCTTGTCCCTGGCCCTTGAAATGACCCGGTAATACTTCCCGCTCGTCAGGACCGCCGGCGGAGCGAAGGCCCAGCTCCAGGTTCCGGTTCCCACGCTGTTAGTCCAGTTCGCGGTAACCCAGTTATTGGCGGTCGCCGTCCAGGAAGAGCCCGTCCACCAATAATAATCCGCGTCGTTCAAAGTTCCCCTGTCTATTATCAGCAGCTGGGTCACGTCCAGCCCCGTGCCGGGATACGGGTCTTTGGCCTGGCCGTCCAGATACTGCCATTTGCTTATTTCACCGGCATCCGTGGGATTTAAAACGGTCGAGGTGGGTTTTACGGTGTCATACTCGAAATAATTGTCAACGGCCGGGACCTGCTGGTTGCCGGCCACGTCCCTGGCCCGCACCTGCACCCTGAACCTGTGGCCGGAACCGCCGTTTGAAAGCAGGGAAAAGTCCGGTGTGGGATAGGTCCAGGCGCGGTTCAGATCTCCGGGACTGCCTACCAGCGAGACCGGCAGCCACATGGGCGAGGCGTTATTCTGCCAGCTGCCGCCGTTCCAGTAGGTAGTGGGCCATTGCAGCTCGCCCGCCGGGCCCAGCGCGCGTATCCACGCCTCTACGCCGCCGTTGGGGATGCCGCTCTTGTCGTCGGAGGAGGTGCCCTGTATGGAGGAGATGAGATTGCCGGAATTATTGTAAGCCTTGTTATTTTCCGGCAGGGAAACCGCGCTGGCCGGGGCCTGGATGTCTATGGTGAAAGCGGTGGTGGTGATAGCCGTCTGCCACCTGCCCACGTCGTCAAGCGACCTGGCGCTCAGTTCAAAAGAGGAGGAGACCCAGTTCACCCCCGAGTAGTAAAAGTTGGTGGTATTGCCGGCCAGGCCCTGAAGATTCTGGGAACTGAACCAGATGTCGTAGCCCGGATTGCCCTGCCAGAAAGAGCCGTTCCAGTATTTATTGCCGGAGGTGTCTTTTAAACACAGCTCCACCCTGTCCAACGCCTGGTTATCCGACGCCGTGCCGTAGATGTTCCAGGACCCCGCGCCGTAGATCCCGGCGTTGGCGGGCGAGGTGGCCACCGCCACGGGCGCCTGGAAGTCCATGGTGAATTTAATTTTAGGCGTATCCGGATTAACCAGCGAATTCGCCTCGGTGTTGCCGGCCTTATCGGCGGCCTGCCATCTTACTTCGTAGGAATAGTTGTTTACCCAGCCGGTGGACGGGGTTATGGTCCAGTTATGCTCCCAGCGGCCCGCGCCCGTGTTCAAGGTCCCGCCGTCCAGCCCCGTGTTAAGTTCGCTGTAGGCTCCCCAGCCGGAGCCGTTGAAGTACTGCCCGCTTTGCGTGTTGTAAAGCGTGAGCTTGACGTTCTGCAGGGAAGTCCCCACGGGGTCGTAGTGCGAGGAATCCCAGGCCGTGCCGGAAATCGCCGTAAGCCCCTGTAAAGTTGAATTATCCGTCAGCCCGGTAACCGAGGAAGTGGGTTTAGAAACGTCAAACCAGAACCTCTGCGTGCCGGAATAGCCCACGTTCGCGGCCGGCAGGGAAGAGTCGGTCCCTTTGACATACAGCTCGTATTTTCTGCCGTTCACGTAAGCGGTCGAAGAGATCAAAACCCGCCAGTAGCCGGGCGAATAAATTACGGCGGTATTCCAGACTACGCCGGGGCCCCAGGTTTTTGCCGCCTCGTTCCAGTAAGTTGTGCCCTGCTGAAGGTCCTGCAGCCTCACTTCAACCAGGGAAGCGTCCGCGTCAATGGTGCCCTGGCTGGTAGTATAAGGCAGAAGCCCGTTATTTGGCGCCGGAACATACCCCAGGGACGGCGGTTCCGTTACCACAAGGGTAGGCGCCTGGGTGTCGTAAGTGAAAGTTACGGTGGTGTAAGCCGTTTCGTAATGCGCGGCCGGGAGCGTAACCCGGTCGCGCGCCCTTGACTGCATTTCATAGCTTACACCGTTGGTCCAGGGCGTGCCGGGCACCGCGTAAGCCCAGCTGGTGGTGGCGTTCCCCAGCACCGAACCGTTAAGGACGTTGAACCAGGCGTTGGTGGCGTAAGCTATGTCAAAAAGATTACTGGCGGTATTCCAGTAGTTGCCGTCTGAATTCCTCTTTATCCTTACATCCACGGAATTCACTCCGGCGGTCTGGTCCCAGGCCGTGCCGGCGATAGTTGTGATAGAACCGTATCTGGCGCCGCTGGCGGGCATGGTTGTTATGCTCACCGGCGCGGACCTGTCGCAGGTTATGGTGCTTGTGCTGAACACGGCCTCGCTGTTCTCCGCCGGATACTGCGTAAAATCCCGCGCCTTGGTATAAAGCGCGTAGGTTGCGTTATCCGCGAACACGGAGTTCATTATGCTGATGCTCGAACTCCAGTCGTATTTCAGGTTCGGCGGGTCGTAAACCACGCTGTCGGAGGTAAGCCAGGTTTCGCCCGCCTGGTTGAAACCGGCCCCGCCCCACCATAAACCGGCGGCCGTGTCCTTTGCGGCATACTGGACAACCTGTATGCCGCCGTGGTACGGGTTGTCTTTGGCGGTGCCTGAAATAGCCGTCAGCTGGTCGAAATAAACATTATTGGCCGGAATCTGCGTTATGGAATCCGGATTCTCGGGCCCCGGAGTCGCGCTCTGGTAATTGTCGCAGGTAAAGGTAACCGTGGACCAGTTTAAAGATTCATTATTGGATAAATCGTAGGCTTTGGCGTTTATCTGGTATTTCCTGTCATGCTCTATCCAGCCGGCGGTGGGATAGCTCCAGTTAAGTGCGGGGCCGGCGGTAGGCGTTGAGATATTAACCCAGGTCTCGTTCAACTGCCAGGCCGAACCGTTCCAATAAGCGCCGAAACCGGGAGTCAGGCGCTGGATCTTCAAAGACACCGCGCTTGACCTCCTTACGGAATAATTATCGGAAGCGGTTCCGGCTACCTGCGCCAGCGCCGCCGCGGTGTAAATCCCGTTGTTGACCGGCGCGGACACGCCCAGCCCCGGCGGCGTTGTGTCCACGTCGAATTTAATGATGAAATCGAACCTGTTGTCGTCCGTCCAGGTGGCCCCGCTGTCCGCCGACCAGCGGGATTCGTTCGTTATGCCGCCCCAGGTGCCCTGCGGTACCGGGCTCACGGTCGCGCCGGCGTTATTCCTGTAAATACGGTAATCCCCGCTGGCCGACCCGGGCGATCTGAAAATAATACCGTATGTGTAAGCCGGGTCGAAATATACCGCATCGGAGAAAACCGGCATTGGCTGCCAGGTATAAGTGGTCCCGATGCTTCCGGCCGGAGCGGACGAGGTAGCCAGATATTGGTTGGCGCCCAGCGGATCGCGGTATATATCCACGTATAACCCGTCCGCCGCCGGACCCACATTGTCGCGGCTGTATGAATAGATCCTGGACGCGTAAAAGGCGCTTTTGGGCTTGTAAAGCTGCTCCACATAATCCGCGCTGCCTATATTCTCGTTGCCGGAAGCGTTATAGGAATCCCCCTGGTATGGCTCGGACGGATAAACAACAACGCCTATAAGTATACGCTGGCTGGCGGTATTCCAGATAAGCGGGCCGTTCACGCTTCCGGTTGAGTAACGCACCATATAGCCCGGGTCGGTATCGCTGTCCAGTTCGGAGTCGGCCACCGACTTTTGCGGAGTGCTTACCTGCTGGTACGCCGGGTAATTACTGTTGTCCCTTGTGCCGCTTGCGTCGGCGAATGTCACCCATACCCGGTCGCCGGCCGTTACGGTGGTTGACAGGCCCACATTGTAATAGTTCGTGCCGGTGACGTTTACGGCCACGGTGGAAGCAAGCACGTCCCCGGCCAGCGGATCGTCCGGGAAAGTGGCGTCCACCGCCCTCAGGCATACATTCCAGGTGGTGTTTGTGGCCCTGACGAAACGTATATTGAAAGAAGAGATGGTGCCGGTTTTATTAATGGTCATCCTGACGGCATGCCAGTCCTTGTCGTTACTGGTCGGTTCAAGGCCGTTAACGCCCTGTCCCACTACTACCACATGTATAAGGCCCCTCTGGTAATCCGCCCCGGCCGGCATTGCCCCCGCGAGCCCCAGCAAAACCGCAAAAAATAAAGCATAGGGGACGGTTCTTAATACCTTAATAACCGGACAAAAGCGGGCCAGAGCGGATTTTAATCCGCCTTTTTTGTTATTAATTTGTCCGCTCACAGGTTTCATATCTTCAAACCGCGAATCACGCGATAAACGCGCGTTATTTGTTCCCTGTACGCTTTCTCCCCTTTTTCACCAGCAGAAGTTTCTCCAGATCCAATTCATCCTGTTTCCGCCCGGCCTTTTCTTTTGCTTTTATCAGTTCATTCAGACCGACCACATTGACCGGGACATCATCATACCTGGCTTTTACCCTTGCCGTCCACGCCCGCTTAAAACTCATCCCGGACAGATCAGCCAGAATATCAACTCTGACGGGCTCCACTCCGATCTGGTAAATTGTGCCTTTCCCCATAAAATCCTCTTTAGAAATATTCCTGAGCGGGGCGCCGAATTTTTTCAATGCCTCATAAAGGTTTGCGGCATTTTCAAGGTCCCTTTCAATCCAGATATCAATATCTTTCGTATACCGCGGTTCGGTGTAATAAATCGTCGCGTAAGCGCCGATAATCAGATACCTGACTTTATACTCGTTTAATATTCTCAATATCTCTTTGTAATCTTGATTTAAATCCATTTCCGCCTCTTATTCTGTAAAATTCCCCGACCATTCCCCAGGCAGCCGAAAATCTTGATTTAGCCCCGCATTTCCGCCAGAATCCGATGTTCCAGTCATCATTGGATTCAGACAGTTTTATAACTCTTTCCATTACAACCCTCTTTTTTTTCATACCCTCACTTCTTTTTCGCCTTTTTCCGCTTCTCCCCGGTGTAAAAATCCAGCCTCTCGTTTGTTTTCGCGTCTTTGTTTTTGGCCCTGATCTTTTTGAGTTCTTTTTCGCCGCCGTCCGAGCGGCCTAAAGCGTCAATTATCCCTAGTTTCACGCTTGTGTCGGTTTCCACCGCGAAATTATCGCTCAGGACCTGCGTGTCGTTAAGCCTTGAAAGCGCCATAACGGCGGAAATCCTTAGATCTTTGTCCGGGTCGTTTCTGGCGATACCCCTTAGTCCGGCCAAAGCTTCCGGCGCGCTGAAAAAACCAAGCGCATTCACGGCCTGTACCCGCACCCCCTTGTGTTTCTCCCGGGCCAGCACGGCCAGCAGCCCCTTAAGCGCCTCCGGGCCGCCTATCTTGCTGAGCGCCAGTATGGCGTCTATGCGCGCGCCCGGCTCCGCGTCGCTCAAAGCGGCTCGGCTTAAGACCGCCGTGGCGGCCTTGTCCCGCGCCTCTCCAAGCTCGCGGTAAAGGCGTTCCCGGCCTGAAATCTCTTTTTCTCCCTGGAGAGCCGCTATTTTTTCACTTACAGAACCGCCGGCCGTTCCGGAGGAGGCGCCGCGCGCGGCAGGCGCGGCGGCAAGCGCCGCTACCGCCAGGGCAAGAAGCAGTAGTCCGCGGCCCGCGAAAGCCGCCTTTTCTCCGGTTTCCGGTTTGTTTTCCAGTATCATAATTTTTCCCGGCCGATACCCGCGCCACAGCCCCGGCAAAAAACGCCCCGCCGGGAAGAGCCTTCTCCCTGGCCGGGTGCTTAGCGACGTATAATTATAATATATAAAAGCGGTTACGAAAAGGTTACCGGCGGATAAAATCATTATTTCGCGCGCGGGGAACAAAAAAACCGCTGCGGCAAAAGCCGCAACGGCGCTTAAAAGCATATAACAGAGGGCATGGAACCGCTCTTTCATGGTTATCTCGGCAGCCAGGCAACCCCCTCGGGCCCTAGGCTTTGCGCCGCCGGCTTTGGCCGGCTTTGCTATTATCGGATTCAAACAAAACACCGCACCGCTACGGATAATATTATAGCAGATGGGCCGCATTTGTCAAGGCCCGCCTATTGACACGTCAAATCAGGCTAAAAACCTGTTATCGCCGCGGGCCCCGCGGCGCCGTCAGGGCAGGGCGGACGCGCCGTAGACGGCGTATATTTTATTGTCATCCGAAGGGAAATAAACGGCACCGCCGGCGCTTACCGCCGGCGCGGAGTTTATGGCGGTGGCCGGAGCCTGCACGCCGGCCGGCCCCCATTTAAACGCCCCGCCGGGACTTTCGGCATAAAGGTCGCCGGGAGAATCCACCAGATAAACCGAGCCGTCCGGCCCTATTACCGGAGCATAGGCGACGCCCATCAAAGACGTAAACGATTGCCCGGAGCCTGTAACGGAACTTACGGTTAAAACATCCGGGGTGGCCGTAAAAACATAAACCGCGCCGTCGGCGCCTATTACCGGCGGCGCGGCTATGGTCTGGGCGGTGCTGTAAGGGCTCCATTTCGCGCTGCCGTCCGGCTTTGAGGCGTTCAGATCATACAGATTATCCTCCCAGTAAACGGAACCGTCGCGGCCTATAGCCGGCGGGTAGGAAATTGCCGGAACGGACATTATGGAAGCATTGGACAAACTCTGGCCGGGCGCGATAGAATAAAGGTTGTCCAGCGTATCCGTTACATAAAGCGTCCCGTCCGGGCCCGTTACCGGCGGCTGGGCTATTCCGGCCAGGGCCGTAAACGTGGATTGCCCCAGGCCCGTCGCCTGGTCCAGAACGTACAGCGCGTGGGCTGTGCCGTCAAGAATATAAACTCCGCCATCGGGATTTAAAACCGGCCGGTTGACGACATTACTTGCCC
>JAJZVJ010000107.1 GCA_021845705.1 bacterium | reverse complement strand
ATGGACTTCCCCGCAACACGTTACAAAAAGGAGGCTGGCACCTTTTCTGGGGCCCCCCTCCCCAAAGCGGCTTCAGGGCAACCCCTCGCCACCCCTCCATTATTTTTAACAAGCAGCAAATTAAATAAAGGGGTAAACCGGGGCGGAGACCGTGCGGGCAGGGTTAACAAAAGCCTGTCGGAGGCCCGAGCTTGTGTAGCGCGAGGGCCGAGACGGGCAGCGGCGAGCACGGTGGCCGCCTGCCGAGCATAGCTCCTTATGCGGCACGGCCATAGGCCAGTGCGAGCCCGCGTTTTGCGTTCCGGTCCTCACGGTATGCCGCCCGAGCGCCATCACACTCTGCGTTTCTGTTTAAAGATCTCTATTCCACTTTCTTAAAACTGACCGAACAATTCGAAAGCGTTGGCGGTGGTCTTGTCGGCCACCTGGCTGTTGCCCGTGCCCAGGTGGGTGGCCACCATGGCGGCTATCTCCGGGATGAAAGACGGGTCGTTCCTTTTGCCGCGGGCGCTCTGGGGCGGCAGGTACGGGCAGTCGGTCTCAAGCACTATATTATCCAGCCCCGCTTTCCGCACCGTTTCGCGCAGGCCCTCGTTCTTCTTATACGTGAAAGTTCCGTTCACCCCGAGGAGCAGCCCCAGGTCCAGGCCCGCCCGTGCGTCGGCCCAGCTGCCTGAAAAGCAATGCAGGACGCCCCGGAACTTACCGGCGGGCCGGTAGGACCATTTTTTAAGGGCTTCGAGCAGGTCGGCGTACGCGTTCTGCAGCGGCGTTTTGCCGTTGCGCGCGTGGAAGACAGCGGGCTTGGAGAATTTAGCGCAGAGCGGGAGCTGGGCTTCCAGCAGGGCCAGCTGCTCCTCCCTGGTCCCCATGTCCCACCAGTAATCCAGGCCCACTTCGCCAAGCGCCAGCGCGCAGGGTTTGGCCATGAAAGAGTCAAGCGCCGACATCAGCTCCGGGGTAAGGGTTTTTGTGTATTCCGGATGCGCCCCGAAAGCGCAGCGCACTTTATCCGGGAAGGCCGCGGCAAGTTCTTCTCCCTGCGCCCACTCGCCGGGAGCGCAGGCTATTTCCACTATCTTAAGAACGCCAAGCCCCGCGGCCCGCTCAATAACTTCTTTGCGGTCGGCGTTAAAAGCTTTGTCGTTCAGATGAGAATGCGTCTCTATCAGCATTTGCCTGCTTTCCCGGGCCGGCGGCTATCGCCGGTACTAGGTGCTTTTTTTATTGTTCGCGGCCCAGGTCAGGTAGGAGTGCATGAAGGGGTCCAGGTCCCCGTCCATGACCGCCTCGATCTGGGAGGTTTCGTGCCCGGTGCGCATGTCTTTCACCAGCTGGTAAGGCATAAAAACATAGGAGCGGATCTGGTGGCCCCAGCCGATGTCGCCCTTGGCGTCGTAGTGGCGCTCCATCTCGGAGCGCTTCTTGTCCATCTCCACTTCGTAAAGCCTGGCCTTCAGCATCTTCATGGCCGTCTCGCGGTTCTGGTGCTGGCTGCGCTCTATCTGGCAGGCCACTACTATGCCCGACGGAATATGCGTAAGGCGCACCGCGGTCTCCACCTTGTTCACGTTCTGGCCGCCGGCCCCGCCCGAGCGGAAGGTGTCCAGCTTTATGTCCTTGTCTTCCACTTTTATCTCTATTTCATCGTTAATATCGGCCAGCACGTCTATGGACGCGAAAGAAGTGTGGCGGCGCTTGTTCGCGTCGAAAGGGGAGATGCGGACCAGGCGGTGCACGCCTATCTCGCTCTTGAGGTAGCCGTAGGCGTAGCGGCCCTTCACGATGGCGGTCATGCCGCGCACGCCGGCCTCTTCGCCGGCGAGCATATCGGTTATGTCGAAACTAAAACCCTTGCTGGCCGCCCAGCGGGTGTACATCCTTAGCAGCATCTGGGCCCAGTCGCAGGCCTCGGTGCCGCCTACCCCGGCGTGGATGCTGATGATGGCGTCCAGTTTGTCCATCGGGCCGGCCAGCTTCAGCTCGAAATCCAGCACCGAAAGCTTTTTTTCTATCCCGCGGAGGCCTTCCATTATGACCGGGAGCTCGCCGAGATCTTCCGCGTCCCTGGCCAGTTCGAAGTGTACTTTGAAATCCTCTATTTCGCGCTTTACCGTGTCCAGCAGCTCCACGCCCTTCTTAAGGTCGTTCAGTCCCTTCAGGTGCGCCTGGGCTTTCTGGGCGTCGTTCCAGAAATCCCCGGAGCCGGAAACGGCTTCTTTTTCGCGCAGGACGGCGCGCTTGTCCTCCAGGCCGTAAAGGGAGGCCGAAGCCGACAGGCCTGCTTCGAGCTTCTCCAGCTTGTTGGCGATATCCTTCAGTTCCAGGTTTTCGGCCATTGATCTTATTTTAGCAATTTTATTTTTAACCGTATTTTAATAGAATTCAGTAATGCCCGAAAAACTTAAAAGAGCGCGCCTGAAGATAGACGCGCTGGACCGGCGAATAGCCGGGCTGCTGGCGCGCCGCTTCGCGCTGGCCGTGCCGCTGAGAAAACTCAAAAAAAAGCTGACCGACCGGCCGCGGGAAAAAGCGGTGCTGGCCAACGCGGCCTCCGCGGTAAAGAAGGTCTACGCGCCTTCCGCAAAGGCCGTTTTCGCGGAGATAATACGGCAATCCAAAAAATTGCAGGGCGGAAAATAAGCCGCGGGACCGCCCGCGCCAGAGCTATGCCACTATCCCCTATTAAAGCCGGCCTGCTGGGCCTGCCGCTTTCCAGGTCCCTTTCCCCGGAGATTTTCCGTATTTTTTCCGGCCTATCGGGCCGGGAGATAGAATACAGGGCGCGCGAATGCGGGGCAGAAGAACTCGCCGCGGTGATACGGTCGGCGAAAGCGGAGGGCTGGTCCGGCTTCAACGTCACCATCCCCTATAAAACCGCCGTTTTTAAAATGCTCGGGCTCGCAGATCCCGCCTCCCGGGACATAAAGGCGGTTAACGCGGTGCGCTTCGGAAAGAAAGGCCTGGAGGGCCTCAATACGGACTGCGCCGGGATCGCCAGCTCTTTGGATGAGAACGGCATAAACCCCGCCGGGAAACCCGCCGTGGTATTCGGCTCCGGCGGCTCCGCCCGGGCGGCTGGCTGGGCGCTGGGCCGCGCCGGGGCGGCTTCCGTCACTTTCTGCGCCAGGAACGCCGGCGCCGCGCTGGAAGCGGCCGGGACGCTGAGCGCGGCTTTTCCTGAAACTTTTTTCATGACCGCTCCGTTCGCCGGGCCGGCCGGGCCGGCTGAAATTTTTATCAACGCGACGCCGCTGGGAATGTACTCCCCGGGAATGCCGCCATTAAGGCCCAAACCCGGGGACTGCTGCCTGGACCTGGCCTATGCCGCCGGCGGGACCGAGTTCATCAGGGCCGCGGCCGCCGCCGGCGCTGCCGCTATAGACGGCCTGGAAGTCCTGGTCAGGCAGGCGTCCCTCTCCCTTAAATTCTGGGCGGGCCTGCCCGCCGGCGATATTGTAGAATTTAACCGTGAAGCCCTAACGCTGCTCAGAAAACGACCCAGGGGATAATATGCGCTACCTTACCGCCGGCGAATCGCACGGCAAATACCTGTCCGGAATACTTGAAGGCTTTCCGGCCGGAGTTAAAATTACGCGGGACTATATAGCCGCCCAACTGCGCCGCCGCCGCCAGGCGCCCGGGCGCAGCGCCCGGCAGGCCGGGGAGACCGACGCTTTTGAGATAATTTCAGGGCTGAGCGGCGATATTACCACGGGGGCGCCGATAAGCCTGCTGCTGCCTAACGCCGGGCGAGCGCTGCCTCCGGCGTCCAGCCTGCCGCGCCCGGGCCACGCCGACCTGCCCGGCATGCTTAAATACGGGCTTCTGAACGCCTCGCTTATCCGCGAGCGGGCCAGCGCCAGGGAGACGGCCATGCGCACCGCGCTGGGCTCTTTCGCCCTGCGCCTGCATGAGCTGCTCGGCATAAATATTAATTCCCGGGTAGTCAGCCTTGGCGGCCTCGGTCCTATTACCGCGCAGACGGCCGCGGCGGAGCTGCTGCGGGCGCGCCGCGCGGGGGATACCCTGGGCGGCGTTTTCGAAATCACCGCGGAGAACCTTCCGGCGGGCCTGGGCGGCTTCGCGCAGTGGGACCGGCGCCTGGGAGCCCGCCTGGGCGCGGCGCTCATGGGCATAAACGGCGTCAAAGGCTTTGAAGTGGGCGGCGGCTTCGGCCTGGCGGGCGCAAGCGGCATAGAGGCCTCAAAAAAACCGCTGCTTTCCGGCGGCCTGGACGGAGGCATGACCAACGGCCGCGCGCTTACCCTGCGCTGCGCGGTAAAACCGGTACCGGGCCTTCCCGGCGGCACGCTGTCCACGGACCTGAAGACTTTCCGCAAAAAAATGTCGGTCTCGCCCACCTCCGACACTACGGCCGTGTTCGCGGCGGCAGTGGTGGGCGAGCATGCGGCCGCCCTGGAGCTGGCCGCGGCGCTGCTGGAAAAATTCGGCGGAGATTCTTTTGCGGAGATAGAGCAAAGAGTGCGCGACTGGCGCAAAAGAACGGGAAAGATACTTAACCGCCTGTGAAGAACGTTTATCTGACCGGCTTCATGTGCGCCGGCAAGACAACTACGGGTTCCGCGCTGGCGCGCCGCCTCGGGCTCCCGCTCAGGGACAGCGACGCGCTGCTGAGGAAAAAGACCGGGTCCAGGCTGGCGGCGATCATAAGGAGCGACGGGTTGGGCGCCTTCAGGCGGCTGGAAGCGGCCCTGGTAAAAGAACTAGCCGCGCGCGGAGGCAAGGTAATAGCGCTGGGCGGCGGCGTTTATCCGTCCAGGCGCTGGGCGGGCCTGCTTAAAAAGACGGGCGTTTCCGTTTTTCTGAACTGCCCCTGGCCGGAACTTGCGAAAAGGCTTAAAGCGGAACGCTCCGGCAGGCCTCTCCTGGACGGAGCATGGCAGAAAGCGCTGCCGCGCGCGAAAAGACTTTACGTAAAGCGCCTCGGGTTTTATCGCCGCGCGGATATAACCATAAACACGGGCGGGCTCACCCCCGCGCAAACCGCGGACAGGATAAAGAAAGCGTTATCCGGCATTACGCTGTAAAGCGAGCCTTTATGAAAACATTCAAGTTCACCGTCAAAAGCTCCAAGACCATAACAGCGGCGCTGGGGCGCGGCATGGAAAACATTTCCGCCGGGTTCCCGGACCTGTTCCGCGCGGCCGACAAGGTCTGCCTGGTCACAAGTTCCGACTCGCCGCCAAGCCTGAGGGCACGGGCTCTTACGCTATTCCCGGAGGGGGAGAAACCGCATTTTTATTTCTGGCTTCCTCCGTCGGAAAAAGCCAAGACGCTGGAGCAGGCCGGCAAGCTTTGCGCCTTCCTTTTCGACAACGGATTTTCAAGGGATTCACTTATAATAGCCGCAGGCGGCGGGGCCGTTACGGACCTGGCCGGCTTCGCGGCTTCCGTCTATATGCGCGGCATAAACTGGGTAAGCGTCCCCACCACTTTCCTTGGGCAGATAGACGCGGGCCTTGGCGGCAAGACGGCCGTTAACCTGGGCGGCGCGAAAAATATAGCCGGAACCTTCCACCAGCCCGCGCTCGCCGTCTGCGACACCGCGTTCCTGGATTCTCTGCCGCACTCCGAGCTCCGCTCCGGGGCCGGCGAGCTGGTAAAATACGCCATGATAGGACCGGCAGAGCTCGGCCGCATCGTTAAGAAGGATCTTTCAAAGACGCTCTCCGGAGACAGGTCCGCCCTGACCGCCTGCGTAAGCGCCTGCGCCGCGTACAAGATCAAGCTGGTGGCTAAAGACGAAAGGGACGAAACCGGCATAAGGGAGGCGCTCAACTTCGGCCACACCGCCGGCCACGCTTTCGAGGCCATGTCCGGCGGCCGCCTGCCGCACGGCGAGGCCGTAGCCCGGGGCATCCGTTTCGCGCTTATAGCCTCAAAGGAAGCCGGCCTGCTGAACAGGGAAAACTTCGCAGGGCTTAACGCGCTGGTGGACGCGCTGCGCCTGCCGCCCGCCGCCTTCATACGCCATGACTTCCGTAAATTCCTCGGGCTGGTGGCCAGGGATAAAAAAGCGCGGCGCGCGGAGAACCGTTTTATCCTCATAAAAAGCCGCGGGCGCCTGTACCCGGCCGAGAACCTGAAAATAGAATTGCTGCAAAAGGCCTTCCAGGGAGCGCTAAAATGAATGTCCTCGTGATACACGGCCCGAACCTGCATTTGCTCGGCAAACGCAAGCCGGGAATTTACGGCAAGGACACATTGCCGCGGCTTAACGCTAAAATAAAAAAACACGCCGCGGGCCTGGGGATAAAGCTCCGCGTTTTCCAGAGCAACGGCGAAGGCGGAATAATAGACCTGCTGACCGCCAACGCCTCCTGGGCCGGCGCGCTTATTATCAACCCCGGGGCCTACACCCATTACAGCTACGCTATCCGCGACGCTATAGAAGCCGTCGGCCTGCCGGCGGTGGAGGTGCATCTCACCGACATCTCAAAACGCGAGCCTTTCCGCAGGACCTCGGTAGTAAAACCGGTCTGCCTGGCGCAGTTCAAAGGGGCAGGCGCGGTCTCGTATTTTAAGGCTCTTGAATATTGTCTGCGTTACGCGGCTAAGGCGCAGGGCCGCGGGGAGTGACCCCCTCGCGCCCGGGCAGAAGGAAACCCTTGCGTGGTTTCCCTCCAGCCCTGCCGGGCTGGAGCCTCCTTTCCGCAAGGGCGCGCTGGGGTCACTCCCCGCGGCCCGCGAGCGCCCAGCGGCTCACATGGAATTACTAAAGTGAAAACCTACTCCCCTCCTCCGGATAAATCAATAACAATAAGGGCGCTGCTCCTGTCCGCGATAGCCGCGGGAAGCGCGCGCGTGGAAAACCCGCTGGCTTGCGAAGACACCGAGGCCGCCGTGCGCTGCCTAAAGGCGCTGGGGGTAAGGCTTTGCCGCGACGGGAACGCTTTTATAGTTGAAGGCCGCGGCCTGAAAGGTCTGCGCAAACCGGCCGGCCCGCTTGACGCCGGCGAATCCGGGGCGCTGGCAAGAATGCTGGCCGGCATACTGGCCGGCCAGGATTTCCCCTCGGCTATAACGGGAAGGGGCTCGCTCCTGAAAAGGCCGATGGGCCCGCTGGAGCGCGCCCTTAAAAAAATAGGCGCCAAAGTAAAGACGGACAAAGGCAGGCTGCCTCTTTCAATAAGGCCTGCCGAACCCAAAGGCGGCAAGGTCTCAGGCGTGGAAAGCGCCCAGGTGAAATCCGCGCTGCTCCTGGCCGGGCTTTACGCCCGCGGCCCGCTGCAGGTCACCGAAAGGCTCGCCACCCGCGACCATACGGAACGGATACTGGCCCTGATGGGCGCGCGGCTTGTCAGCAAAGGCCGGCGCCTAAACCTGGAACCGGGGCCGCTGACCGCCATGCCTCTGACCGTCCCCGGTGACATTTCTTCGGCCGCGCCGTTCATAGCCGCCGCGCTGCTCTCCGGAGAAAAGCTGAAAATAAATTCGTGCGGCCTCAACCCGGCCAGGCTCGGCTTCATA
>JAJZVJ010000106.1 GCA_021845705.1 bacterium | reverse complement strand
CTCTTCGCGCAGGGTGCCCGCGCCGCCATGGCGGCGCATCAGCGGGAATACCGTTTCGCCGGAATCACCGGGCTGGAAGGTTTATTGTATCGGCAGACCGTGGTAGGTATCCGGGACCCAGTCATTGTCCATGCTCTCGGGGCCGCCGGGAGTCCCGTCCACATAGGATTTGACCGTCCCCTGGTAGGCGGCGGCCTTGTTGCCGCCGCCGTTCACGCCGTCCATCGCCCTCACGCGCAGGTACACGCTGCCCCCTGCCGACGTATTGCCGATGACGGTATTACAGTTGGAATCCTGGCACATGACCACGTCGAAACTCTGGGCCGGGGCGGCGATGTAGAACTTAGGGCCCTGGCTGGGATTGGTCTGCAGGTTGCCGGCGTTATCCGTGACGCGGACCCACGAAACATAAGATTCACCGCGCACCCAGCAGGTATTGGCGGCGCGCTGGGCGTCGTTATTGCAGACCAGCCCGGTATACTGCCAGCTGCCGTCGGTAGCCGTGAACTGGGCCGGCGTCCAGGTCTCGGGACCGGCCGACGGCGTCCAGGTGGAACCGTTCCAGAAAAAGCCCGAGTCGTCGTAACCGCCGGGATTTATAGGCCCGTTGGAAGGCAGGTAGGGATACGTGTCCCTGAAGACCAGGACCTCCACTTTGCCTTTATGCCAGGACTGGCTCGGGTAAACTCCGGAGCCGGTGCCGTCTATGCCGCTGGTGAAGCCAGGGTCGGAAGCGTTGCCCAGCATGGCTTTATTGTCGTTATAAACCATAGTGTTCACCGGGCTCACAACGGAGGACAGTGGCTCCACCTGGTCGAACAGGAAGCGTGACTGGCCCACGATGGTCTGCACGTTGCCCACGGAGTCCGTGGCCGAAGACTTGATTATATAATGCTGGCCGGTGGCGAAGGACAGCAGGCTGGGGATATACGTCCAGGAGGACTGGTAAAGGTTCTGGGGCAGTATGGGGATCCAGGTCTCCGCGGTGTTGCCGAAGACGCCGGCGCTGTAGTATTTGGGCCCGCCGACCTCGTCCTGGCTCAGGACGGAGATCCTTGCGCTGACCACCGAAGTGGAAGCGTCCACCGAGGTCCCCCAGATGACAGGCATGGTGTTATAGGACGCATCTATACCAGGCATCACCGGGGCCGAGACCGGCGGCACGTTATCGAACACGAAAGTACGGGTGCTCAGGATAGTTTCCACGTTGGTGGTGGCGTCCACCGCCTTGGTCACTATATAGAAGGTCTTGCCGTTGCCGTGGTCGTGCGTTCCTTCCTTCCAGGCGAAGTTGCTGGCGCCGGGATCGGTGAAATCGGAATTGGTATAGCTCCACGGGTTGGGCGTGTCCTTGCTTCCGGGGGCGCCGGCAATGGACCACCAGCCGGTATCCGAGGCCGACCAGTGCGGCGTGTTGGGCTGCCAGTAATAGGTGGCCGCGCCGGACAGGTACCACATCCGGATCTGCACGTTATTTATGGCCGAGGTCAGGTCGTACGAGGTACCGCTTATGGCCGTCATGGAAGAATAGAACGTGCCGTCGGCCGGGGGATAGGTTATGCGCGAAGCCGGCGCGACGTTATCGTAACTGAAAGTGGAGGACGCCACCGAGTAGTTGCCGGCCCGGTCGGTGACCCTGGCCTCCACGCGCAGTTCGTTATCGCGGTTAGGCCAGGGCAGGGCGGAAGAATCGTAGCTCCAGTTGAAGCTTCCCGCGGCGGAGGAGGAACCGACCGCCACGTTCCAGATATTTGGGAAGGACGGGCAACTGTCCACCGCTCCCACCCAGTTGGGCAGCGGGGCCGTACCGCACGAGCCGGAACCTTCCATCCAGTACTTGTCCGTCCCGATATCGTAAACGCGGATCCGCGGAAAATCCACGTTGAAGGCGTCGCTGGCCGTGCCTGACACCTGGGGCAGGGAGATCCTCCTCTCCCCGTTCAGCGGCAGGAGAATGGCCGCCGTGGGGCTGGAAACATCGAAGCGGAAGGAGTTGCCGGCCATTATGACGCTCTGGGTATTGCCGGCCACGTCGTAGGCGCGCGTCATCACGGTATAGAGCTTCCCGTCCTCGAGGCCGGTGGCGTTATCGGACGGCGGCAGCTGGGCGCTCTTGGTCCAGGACGCGCCGCCGGCCGGGGAAAGCCAGGTCTCCGAACCCCACGTCGAGCCTGTCCAGTACTGGCCGTCGGAGGCGCGCTGTATCTTTATCTCAGTCCCCGTCACTCCGGACGGGTTGGAATTCACGTCCTGCGCCGTACCGGTAACGGAAACCAGCTGTTTCAGGAAAGCCCCGTCCAGCGGCGTCACGGGGGCGGAGAGCGGCTTGGCCACATCGTAGCGTATCGTAGTGGCCGAGGGCGGGGTCATCTGGTTCAGCGCCTGGTCGTCGGCGACGACCTGCAGCTTGTAATTCTTATTGTCGGTAAGCGGCGGCGCCGGCGCGGTCCAGGTATAGTTGGGCCCGGAGCCGGAGATCACGGCGGTTATCCACTTCTGGGTCACCGAGTTGAACGTAGAGGACTGCGTATCGTAGTAGAGAAGACTGTCCCCCTCCTGCACGGAAACGGAGGCGGACCTGATAGTGAACTGCTCGTAAGCCGTGCCGGAAACGGAAGCCAGGGCTTTTATATTGCCCCGCAGGTCCGGCAGATCGAAGGGATAGGTTATGGCCGCCGCCGGCGGGGTGGTGTCGTACGTAAAAGTTACGGAAGAAATGCTGGTCTCGGTATTCGGGGGCGAAACGTCGTCCAGGGCCATGACCCGCATCAGATATTTGTAGCCGTCGCTCAGGGTAGGGGCGGTGAAGTTCCAGTTGACGCCCGCGTAGGAGGCGGCGAGGGTCGGCGCGCTCAGCGGCTGGAAGACCTCTGAAGTCAGCGTGAAAGTTCCCGGATACACGCCGTTCCAGCAGGCGGCCGCGGGCGACACCTCGCAAATGGACACCTTGATCTGGCCAAGCGTGGAGATGCCCGCCAGGTTATCCTGCGCCGTCCCGGTCACGGTCCCCCAGTTGGACGCCTTTATCCTCGCGCCGTCAAGCGGGTAGGTTATCCTGGAGACCGGCTTGGTAACGTCGTAGATCACATTGGCGTTGGTCACGACGTTGGCCATAAGCGAGGCCGGGTTCGGCACCGGGACGGCGTTATCCTGCGCGCGCGCCCGGAAGCGGTATACCTTATCCCCCACCATGGCGGAAGCCAGGCCGGGCGGGTTGTATACCCAGGTGCCCGAAGAAGGCCCCTGCGGGGTCCAGACATAGGCGTTCCACCAGGAATTGGTGTCGTTCAGCGCGGAAGAAGAGAAAGTGGCCGAGTTGTCGTAGTAGTAAGTATCGGAGGCCAGCAGGTACGAGACCTGCACCTGGATATTGGAAGCGGCGGCTATCCCGGAATTTGTCTGCCAGTTGGGATCGTCGGCGGTGCCGGTAACGGAGGCCACCGAAGAGATCTTGCTGTTCGCCGCCGGCGTGAGCACCGCGAGCGCCGGGGCGGATTTATCGGTAGTGAAAGTAACGGACGAGCCGTTGCCGGTGAAATTAGTCTGCACGTTCCCCGCCAGGTCGGTGGCCTCGGCCCACAGCGTGTAGGAACCGTCGTCGGACCAGGCCGGCAGGGCCGTAAGCGACCAGGAAGACTGGTAGACAAAGGCGCCGGTAGAGACCGTCGGGCTGGGGTCCCAGCCGCCGCCGTCCCAGTACTGCATCAGCTTATTATCCCTGATGCGCACTTTCACTCCCTTTATCTGCACGCCCGGCTGCTGCCCGATATTGGCGAGCACCAGGTCCTCCTGTAGCGTTCCGCTGGCCACGCTTACCCCGGAGCGGCTCTGGGCCGGCGACACGGAGCTTACCACCGCGGTAGGCACGGTTATGTCGAAATTAAAAATATTCGCGGCCGGGAAGTAAGATTCATTGCCCTCGAAAGCGCTGTTGTTGTAGGTATTGTCCAGCGCCTTGGCGCGGGCGCGGTACTGCACGCCGTTGGTATACGCCGCCGTCGGGTATGAGACCACGTATTCCCAGGAAGAAGCCGCCACGTAATAGCCGCCCTGGTTCCCGGCCTGGTTCCAGCTGCCGGTATAGCCCGAAGTGGCGTTATCCCAGAACTTCCCGGTCTGCGGGCCGTTTATGGCGTAAAGCTCCGCCCAGACCTTGCTGATGCCGGAAGGAGGCGCCTGGTCCTGCGCGGTTCCGCCCAGTTTCGGCAGCGAGTTGTAATACAGCTGCGAGGCGTTCGGCAGCTGCACCAGGGCCGAGGGCTTGTCCGTGTCGAAATAGATCTGATTGACGGCCGGGCCGATCTCGTACACGTCCGAGTAGCTGAAGCCTACCGAGCTGAAAGTGTAGGAGGAGCCGCTTACCAGCGGCGGCAGGCCGGCGGCCTGGCTCCAGTTCCCGCCGACCGGGGTTATAGAGACGCTGGAAAGGGCCAGCTGCCAGGAGGCGGCGCCGAAATTCCAGTAATAGTTGTCGCTCAGGCGCCTGATCTGGAGCTCCACGCGCTTCGCGTCGGGATTGGCGGTGCCGCTAACCAGCGAAATGGCCTTGAAGAACTTGAGGTTTTCCGGCACGGTAATACGGGTCTGGGCGGGCGGCGGCGTGAACCTGAACCTGCGCGAGCCCCAGGTAGATTCGCCGTTGCCCACATTGTCGGCGGCGCTGGACATTATGATGTAGTAGCAGTCGGCCCTGAAAGGGATGGCGGAAGAGTCAAAGTTCCAGATCCCGCTGCCGGAGGCGTATGAATCTACTCCAAACCATTTCTCGCCGGACTGCCAGCCGGCCCCGCCCCAGTAATAGCTGTTGTTGCCGGTGTCGGAGCAGGTGTTCTCCGGGGCCTGCGACGGGTCCTGCTGGATGCGCAGCTGCACGGTGGAAACCCCCGAGGTGAAGTCGGTGGCGGTACCGGCCACGCTGCTGACGACCAGGTAGAAACCTCCCTCCGTGGGCGGCGAGGTTATCTGCGAATCCGGCTTCATAAGGTCCAGTGTGAACGTGGAATAATTCAGGGAGAAAGCGGAGTAATTGCCGGCCTTGTCCGTGAACTTGGCCCTGAGCAGGAAGGTGGCCGAAGAGCGGCCGACCGCCCAGGAATCGTTCCCCGCGGGATTGTTAAGCGGCAGGGCGGCCATAGACCAGGACGTAGAGGGCGCGGTCACGCTGGAGATATAGCCCGCCTGCCAGAGCCTGGTGTTGAAATTCCAGTATTTGTTCGGCCTGGCGTCGGTGTCGGTAAGCTCGTATTCCATTGAAGCGAGCCCGGACGGAATGCCGCCGCCTACGACGGGGTCCGCGGCGGTCCCGCTGAGCGACGAGAGCGTCCTCACGTAGGACAAGTGGACAGGCTGCTGTATGACCGCCGTCGGGGTGGTGAAGTCCAGCACGAACGTGGAAGTGGCGTAGAGCACCTCTGTATTGGGCCCGCCGTTCACAGGCTGGGTATTGTCGCGCGCCTCGGACTGAACCTCGAACCTGTAGCCGTCGCCGTTGTTCAGGCCTTCGAAGATTCCCGCCTGCAGCGTCTTGGTCCAGGGGGTCAGGGCGGCGTCCACCAGCGAGAAATCCCAGTCCGAGGGGTTGCTGGTCCAGTTATTGTTGAGCTGGCTGTAGTAAGTCCGGGCGGACAGCGAATCCAGCCGGGAGATGCGCAGGCGCACCCTGGCGAGGCCCGACGGCACGCCCGAGCTGGAGTCGTCGGCGGTGCCGGCGATATAAGTGATGGGGGCGTTGATGTAAGCGCCGCCGGACGGATAAGTCACTTTCGAGGTCGGGACCACCGGGTCGAGCGTGAATGTGACATCCGGGTTCACCGGCGCGGCAGTCCCGGGCCTGGACTGGTTCCCCGCCAGGTCCTTGCCCCTTATGTACAGTTTGAACTGGTAGGAGGCGTTCGAAACCTTCAGCGCATTGAAATAGGCGTCAAGCGCGGGATCGGTAAGGTTCCAGGAACCGCCGCCGAAAGACGTGGCGTTGCGCCAGTGCGTACCGGCCGCGAAGACCGCGTCCCAGCCGGAGCCGTTCCAGTAACTGGAGTCGGCGACGCGCTGTATCACCAGCTGCACGCCGTCCACCGGGTTATAGTTGCTGAACTGCTCGAGCCCGGTGCCGGAGATCACCGGGAGCGCGGTATAGGCGAAATTGCCGGGCATTACTATGGTGGTCGTGGGCGCGGAATTGTCGTAACAGAAAGACTTCTCCTGGTAGTCCTCAAGGTTCTGCGCGCGGTCTATGGAACGCGCCCGGACCGTATAGGTGGTTCCCTCCACCAGCGCCGGCGGCCAGGCGTCTCCGCCGGGGGGATAGGCCCAGTTGCCGCCCGAAATAATGTCCACGCCGATGATGGCGTCGGTCACTTTGGAGGTAGGGGTAAAGGCGGTCTTGCGCCAGAAAGTCCCGGAGGCGAAACCCGTCCCGTTGAAGGTATTGCCGGAGGGGTCGGCTATCTGCACCTCCACCGCCTGCGGGGCGAGGCCGCTGAAAGCCTGGGTGGCCGCGTAGTTCACCCAGTCGGAAGCCGCGCCGGAGAAAACCTGCGATTGCGCGGCGTTATGGAAAGCGGCCGACGGGACGGCGATAGTGGTGGAGGGCTTGTTGACGTCGTAGATGAATTCGCTCACATAAGCGCCGTCCGGGACCTGGTTGCCCGCGTAATCGGCGGCCTTCAGCTCCACCCGGTAACGCTTGTTATCCGGCCAGGCGGGCGGCGTATAGGACCAGGAGGCGAGCCCGGAAACTGCCAGCCAGGTGGAGGGCACCACGGACCAGGCCGAGCCGTCCCACTTGTCCTCCACGGATAGATTGGGCTTCAACTTGGAGATCTGGACGGTGATAGGCGGAACTATGCCGGCCGGGAGGTCGGCCGCGCTGCCCAGAAGCTGGCCGGTGGCCCTGGCGGCGCCGTAGAAAGCGTTGGCCGCCGACATGGGCGTGGAAATGACTATCGCCGGGTAATTGAAGTCGGAGGTTACCGAGACAGGCTCGGGAGCTTCCTGGTTGCCCGACTGGTCAAGGCCGGCTATGGAGAAGGTATAAACCTGGTTATTCGTAGAAATCACCGGCATGTCGTAACCCACGGGAGGATAGGACCAGGTTATGGTAGAGGCCGAGGCCGTGAAATTGACGGGCAGCGACACCACGGTCGGAGAGCTCCACCCCAGGGCGTAGGTCCCGCCCCAGTACCAGGTGTCCGCGCCGTAGACATAGGAGATCCGGAGCCGCAGGCCGTTGGCGCCGGACTGCAGGCCGGAACCGCCGCCGTAGCTGGTGCCCGAGATCTGGGAGAGCGTGTTCTGGATGTAGCTGCCGGCCGTCGGCGTGGAGACGCGGGAGACGGGGGCCGTACCGTCCACGTCGAAGGTATAGACGGTCCAGGGGTTCTGTTCATTGCCGCCGTTCGCATCCATGGGCCCGGCCCTGTCGAAAGCCCTCACCCGCAGGGTATAATTCTTGTCCGAGACCCAGTTGGTCCCGTCGAAAGGATAGCGCCAGGTTTCGGTATC
>JAJZVJ010000105.1 GCA_021845705.1 bacterium | reverse complement strand
GACACCCTTGCCTTTGGCTAACAGTAGGTTCTATCAACCCCCGTAGGGGACTTTCACCCCCAAGCGTGCGCGCATGCCGCGCGCACATAAAAAAGCCCGGTTTCCCGGGCTTTTTTACGTCCGCACCGCGGCTTACAGCACTTTATACGGGTTGTCCGTAACGCTGAGCAGGTAGACGGCCGCTTTGATATTTTTGGCGACCACGCTTGAGATAACGGAGGCGCCGGGATAAAAGCCGTTCCCGTCCAGTTCGAAGGTGAAGGCGAAGATCCCGCCCTCGGCGTAGGCCCAGTCGCAGCTGTCGCCGGTGGCGATGTACATCTCGCTGGACTTGTGGGAGAGATAGCCGGTCAGCTGGCCCATCTCGCCGCCGACCTTCTCGAACACCTGTTTGTCCTTCAGGTTGGGGACATCGGCGTCGCTGCCGCCCCAGGGGTAAAGTATTTCGCTCGCGTAGGAGTGGTAGCTTATGTGGGTCTTCAGGTTCTTGCGGGCCTCCATGAATTTCTTAAGGGCCTGGCTCTCCGGCTCGGAAAAAGCCCTGGGACCGCAGTAGGTATCCGCGCCGGGATAGGTGGAGGCGCCGGCCTGGCACCACCAGGAATCGAAATTGCGGTTGAGGTCCACGCCCCGCGAGTTGTCGGAGTTAGTGCTCATGTTCTTGCGGAAGTACTGGTAGCTGCCGGTCCTGATGTCGTACTCGACCCCGTCCGGGTTGCCCATGGGCAGTATGTAAATATCCAGCGTGGCGATATATTGCTTCACGTCGGCATCGTTCCTGTGGTCGAACAGCCAGGAGGCAAAAAGGAGCGGAACCTCGTCGGCGAGATGCTCGCGGGCGTGCACGTTGCCCATAAAGAAAGCGCCGGGCTTGGAGCTGGGCGTATCCCCTTTCGCGCTGGAATTTATGCGCAGGCACCAGATATCGCGGCCTTCGGTGGTCTTGCCGATGGAGAAAACGGAGGCGATGTCCGGATTGGCGGCGGCCATCTGCTTAAGCAGGTCCGTGGTTTCCTTATAGTTATGATAGGCGGAATCGGCGGCGGGAAAATCTTTGAAGCTCGCGGCCGCGTACTGCTCTATGGGCATTTTGCTCTCAAGGATGAAAGCCTTGGAGGAAAGGAGCTCCATGGTGTGCGGCCCGGCAAAACCGGAGGTCTTGTCGCCGTTTATCTCCACTATGTCCATGCCGGCTTCAAGCAGGCGGGTGCGCACGTATTTATCCGCGGCACGAACGGTAACCCAGTAGCGGCCGTCAGCCGCGGCTTTGAGGGACGTCTTTTCGGCCGTGGGCTCCGGAACCCGGGCGGGCTGGGGCGAGCTTATATCCTTCAGGAGCTGGTTATAAGAGATATTCTCCCTTGGCTGGGAGTCTGCCGCTTTTACGTTGGAATAGAGTAAACCGGAAAGGGCGAGGGAGAGTAAAAGTTTTATCATTGCTGAAAGCCTCCGCTGGTTCTGTGTTGACTATAGTCAATGTATATTAATTATAAGGCCTGAAAGTCAAATTCCACAAGGCCAAAAGGCCTAGGCCCGTCTAGGCCCTTGGGCCTATGACGAATGTCAAATTATCTCTAAGACAGGCACCAGAAGCAATGGAGGGTAAAAATGCAGTTTTCGCGTTCCGGACTCTATTGGTATATAAGCTCTTTCAGACCAAGGATCGTATACCAGCCCCCGGCTATAATAAGCGTAAGGCGGCCTATCTCATTTGCGCGGCGGCCCAGCCAGGGGGTGCCCAGGAGCAAGGGTGAAATGAACAGAGAGGTGGCGGTGAAAAAGCCTCCGAAATAAACCAGCCCTTTCAATACGTCGGCCATTTCCAGGAGACGTATGAAGCCCGCCGCGAACGGCGGGCAGATATTTATCCCCGTAACAAAACCCAAAGCCAGCGGCAGGCGCTTAAAGAAAGGATCCAGGTCTTTTTTCAGCACGCAGGGCCCGCTTCCTCCGGAAACTCTGGCAACGCCCAGTACCAGCATCAGCAGGCCGGTCGCCGCGAGGGAAGCAGGGAGCACCCACGCGGGCAGAGCGTATTCCCCGGCCTTGCCCAGCAGGGAGGCAAATACGGCAAAAAGCATGTAAGCGGCAAAGCGCCCGCCCAGGAATTGAAGGAAGATATAGAAATTGATCCTCCACGCGGCCGTGCCCTCGGCCAGAAGGTACGGCGCGAGCATAGGGAGACAGGCGGACAGGCAGTAGAAACCGGTGGAAAGGCCTAACAGGAAACCTTCAGAAAATAACGCGGGCATATTTGGATGAGGACGGCGAAGCGTGGAACGGCTAATATAGCCGTGAAGGAAGTTTATCCCCGCGTATTTCGCCGGCCGCTAACGGCGGTCCGCGGTGCTAAATATGCACGGCACGGTTGCAGCGCTTGCACCAGCCGGCGGCCTTGCCGGAGTTGTTCTTGTGGTATAGCGCTACGGAATCCTTGCAGCCCGGACACTTCACCTCGATGCCGGACAGATCGAGCTTGGAATAATCCTTCTCGAATATCTCTTTGCTGGTATAGCGCGGCTCAAGCCATTTTCCGTCTTTCATAATACTCCAATTATGCCATAACCTCTATGCCTTAAGCCATAGGGGGCAAAACAGCGCCCGCGCGGCCCGCCATCACGGCAGGACCAGTTTCACCAGGTCCCTTAGCGCGGCGGGAGCCCAGAGCGAAGAGAACACCCCGCCAAGGGTAAGCGCTGAAAAGACGAAGAAATACCCGGCCGTAAAAAGCCGGCCCAGTCTCCCCCCCGCTGCGGGCAGGTCGGCCCCGAAAACCGTATAGCGCAGGGCGCCCTGCGGGCAGGCCCCGAGACATTCGCCGCAAAGGTTGCAGTAGGGCAGAACTTCGGCCGCCGCGCCGGCGGCGCAGGTGACGGCGAACATAGGGCAGGCCTGAGCGCAGTTCCCGCAGGCGCTGCACTTTTCAGGCGCGGCCGTTACGCGGAACGGATTGGCGCGCCCCCAGAAAGCCTGCCAGGCGGCGAAAGGGCAGAGGAAAGAGCAGAAGGTCCTTTTGCGGGTGAGGAGCGGCCCCAGGACAAGGGCCGCCAGGGCGAAAACCATCAGGGCGTACTGCAGCCTGCGCACCGACGGCTCCCCGTCCATGAAAACCTCCGTAAGCTTAAAAGGGCAGAGCCACAGGCAGTAGACCGGCAGCATATACGCCAGCGAAGCCAGCAGCATAAAAACAAGCAGCGCGGCCGGCAGGTCGCGCAGCTTGAAGACCCAGCCCCCCGCCTTTATAAGCGGCCGGCGGGGAATAGCGCTCAGACCGTCGTCAATACCCCCGTAGAAACAGGCCCAGGAACACCAGCCCCTGCCTATCGCCAGCGTGACAAAAAGCCACCCGGCGCCAAGCGTAAGCGGGCCCCACAATTTCCAGCCGCCGCTCATTAAGGCCAGGTACTGCTGGTAGAGGTAGCCGAAAAAATAGGGGGCCATGGCTATATGGCAGAAAGGAGTCTCCTTAAAACAGGAAGGCCCGGGAGCACCGGGGAAAAGGCCAGATTTAAAATGCACCAGGAAAAGAACGGCGGAAGCGGAAAAGAAAACGCGCCGGTACGCCGAAACCCTTCCAGTATAAGCTATCGCGAAGGCGATACCCGCGGCGAACAGGGACCAGGCCAAAGCGTAAAAACGGCTTATTTCCCTGCCGGCGATCATAGAGGAAAAAAGCAAAACGGGCAGAAAGACCAGCAGCGCGAAGACCACCGCGGAAACCTTTTTCACCCTTTCAGCCGGCGGCGATTCCATTTACTATAATAATATCAAATCGCATAATGATATTCCTCTTTTTCGGTTTTTACTCTCTCCTGGCCCAGACGCTGCTGCTGCGCGAGGCGGCGCGCGTATTCGGCGCGCACGAACTGTCGCTCGCCGGGGCGCTGGCCGCGTGGCTGCTCTGGACGGCCGCCGGCATCTTCCTCGCCGGAAAATACCGCGCCCGGCTTTCAACCGGCGGTGATGAATTCCCGCCTGGCTTTCCCGGGGCCTGCCTTATAATGACGCTGGCGGTCCCGGCGAATATACTGGCCGCAAGACTTGCCCCGGCATGGTTCACGCCCGGACTTCAGCCGGGACTGTTCCTGATGCTGGCGGGACCGGCCTTGCTTACCCTGCCCGCGGCGCTGCTCAACGGCGTGGCCATCGGCTTAGGCCTGGCCAGGCTGCCGGCCCGCTTCTACGCGGCCGAGGCGGCCGGCGGGGCCGCTGCGGGGATCTTCACCGTCCTGTACTTCCATAATTTCCCGGCATTAAGCATGATAGCCGTCCTGAGCGCGGCCGCTTTGCCGCTCGCCTCCGCGCTCTGGCTGCGCAGGCCTCGCCATAAAAAAGCCGCCGCCGCGCTTATATTCTGGACGGCTGGTCTCGGCTGCCTGAATTACGCCGAGCCTTCGGCCTGGCGCCTGAGGCCGCCCGCCCCAAGGCCGGCCCTTGCGGCTGAAACCGAGGCTTCCCGGATCTTTACCGCCGGCCCGGACGGAAAAACTTTTTATGAGGATGGGCGCCTGCTGGCCTCGCCCGAAGATCCCGCCTGGGAAGAACTGGCCCATATCCCCCTGCTGGCCGTGAAAAAACCGGAGCGTATACTGTTAACCGGGGACCGGGCGTTCTTTCTTTTACCCGAGATCCTCAAACACAGGCCGGAACGGGTGGAAATAGCCGAGCCGGATCTTTTTAAGGCGCGTTTTCTCTCCGCACGAACGGGGGCCGCGGCTAAAGGCCTTAGAATACTGGGCTGCGACCTGAGGGGACTCCCCCGGGGCACCCCTCCTTACGACGCCATTTTCCAGACCACGCCCTCGCCGGATAACGCGGCCCTTAACCGGGACTTTACGGCGGAATTTTTCGGGGCCGCGGCCGCCCTGCTTAAACCCGGCGGGCTTCTGGTCTTCCAGCTCCCTTTCGCGGCTAATTATCTTCCACCGGAAAAAGCCTACACCATAGCTTCGGTGCTGGCGGCCGCCCGGAAGGCCTTCCCCTCCGTGACGGTCCTTCCGGGGGAAAGGCTTACGGTGCTCGCGGGAGCGAACCCCCCGGACCTCGCTCCGGAAAAACTTGCCGCGGTTTACTCCCGGCGCGGGCTCAAAACGGTTACGGTAGTACCCTCGGCTTTCCCGTTCATCCTGAACCCTTATCGCCGGGCCTGGGCGGAAGACGAGATACAAAGGATAAAACGACCGCCGGAAAATTCCGACCTCGCCCCGCTGGCTTATTTCCATTTCTGGCGGGCCTGGCTTTCCATGGTGGCCACCCCCGGCTCCCTGCTTGGCCTTGCGGCCCTTATGTTGTGCGCGCTCTTCGCCGGGTTTATCATAGCCGGACGCCTTTCTTTTGCGCCCGGCAAGCGCACCGGAGAGGCTTTCTTTATGGGCTTCTGGGGGCTGGCGTTCGAAACGGCCCTCCTGCTGGCGTTCCAGGCTAAGACCGGCCGGCTGAACCCTGAACTTGGCGGCTTGTTCGCCGCCTTCATGGCGGCCGCCGCGGCCGGGGCGCTGCTCCCGGGCGGGACTTCGGGCGGCCGGCTTTTCGTTATAGAGCTCCTGGCCGCGGGCGGGGCCTTTACCTGCGCGAATATGGCCGGCGTCCTGTTCGCCGCGGGCGGGACGGCGGTGTGGGCGTTAATTTCGGCCGGCGGCTTCCTGGCCGGCTCGTTCTTCTCTTCGGCGGCCGGCGGCTTCGGCGGGGATATTTACGCCTGGGACCTGCTGGGCGGCGCGGCCGGCGGCTTTATTACCGCGGCTTTCGCGGCCCCCGTCCTTGGGATAAAAGGCGCGCTCCTCTGCGCCGCGCTCGCGGCCCTCTGCGCCCTTGCGGGCTGGACCTGGGCCTGGTTCATTTCCGGGCGAAGTCATTCCTTAAAAGCGTCCACGGTGAAGGAGTAGAGCCTGGTGGCGGGGTCTTTCCAGCAGGCGCGGGGAAGACCGGCTTTCTGTTCGCACAACTCGCCCAGGAAATCGTCCTTCACGGGGATCTGCTCCCACACCTGCGGCAGGAACAGCCCGGACCTGCCGGCGTTCACCGCCACCACGCCGTCGCGGCCCGGCTTTATATCCCCGGCTTTGACCGGCGCCAGGCGCGAAAGCAGCGAGACCTCTATTTTTATCTTCGCCAGCTCATCCGCCTTGACCGGCGCAAAGCGGTGGTCGTTGAAAGCCGCGGAATACGCCCCGTAGCGCACGGCGTCCATAAGGGTCAGCGCCGGCTCCACCGTACCTACGCAGCCGCGCAGCGCCCCGTTAACGGTCAGCGTCACGAAGGCGGCGGCCGGCAGGTTCAGGAACGGGTCCGTCTCCAGCCCGGCCGGCAGCGCTTTACCGGCCAAAGCCGTCTCAATGGTCGCGCGCGCCTCTTTAAGCAGAAGTTTTTTTTGCGCGGCATCGGCTGCGGCGGCCGGCGCGGCCGTCCCGGTCACGAACACGCCGGCCAGGTACCCCACCACGCGTGAAGTGTCCGACTCCGCCGGAGCCCCGTCGTAGGAATCCGCGTATTTTAGCGGCTTAAAAGATCTGGCGCCCAGCAGGCGGGCCGCCTCCATGCCGGCTTCCAGCGCCGCGAGACCGCAGGCGCAGGTCTCAAGGCCGGGAAGCCGTTTTGAAAGCAGTATACGGGACGTGGTCCAGACCAGGGCCGGGTCCATGCTCTCCAGGGCCAGGGACATGGTCTTGTCGGACAGCGGGGCCAGCTGGTGGGACGGGTAATGGGAGAAATCCGTGGAAACCACTATCAGGACCTTTTTACCTTTCACCGCGGCGGCGAGCGCCGCGCCTATCGCTTTAAGGGCGCCAAGGTCTTCAGTGTTCAGCGTGGCCGCGACCAGTTTGAAAGGCTTCTTAAGCCTGCGCTGAAGGAAGGGCAGCTGCACTTCTATGGAGTGCTCTCCTTCATGCGCGGCGGGATTGTCCTCAAAAAGCGGGCTGGCTTTTATAAGCGCGCGGGACAATTCCTCATCAATTTCCACCCGGCCGAGCGGCGTTTTGTAAAAGCCCGAGGCCAGAAGCGCGGCCCCCTTTACCCCCAGCCTGTGGCCGGTGCCGAGTATGACTACGGTGTCGTAAGAGGCATCTATCACTTTATACGCTGTTCCCGCCACTTTGCCGGAAAATTCGTAGCCGGCATGCGGCGCCACTATCGCTATTACCTTTCCCTCCGGCTTCTTAACGGCCGCGGCTGCCAGCGCGCCGTCGACAAAAGCGGCCAGCCGGGCCTTCTCCGCCGGATAGAATTTACCGGCGAATTGGGCTTCGCGGGCCTGCGCTCCCTCAGTGAAAAGTAAGAGAAGCAAGAATAAACCTGTTTTCATGGTTTCTCCATTTTTAAATAGCCTCGCGCTTCAGAACCGGGATAAGCGCGGGCAGGCAATATGGCGGCCAGCCCGGTTTCGCGCTACCAGATGCCCGGGATCCTGGTCCCGTCGTAAGGGCAGCGGCCGCCGGTAGCGGTCAGGTGGTCCTCAAGTATGGCATAGCCGTAGCGTTTTATCAGCACCCTGCCGCATTTAGGACAATAAGTGTTCTCCCCCTCGTGCCCG
>JAJZVJ010000104.1 GCA_021845705.1 bacterium | reverse complement strand
TCCGATCTCTGGATATACCCGAGGTTACGCTGGTGGCCATCCTGAACGCGGACAACGAGGGTTTTTTGCGCAGCGAGACCACGCTTATACAGATCTCCGGGCGGGCCGCCCGCAATTTATGCGGCGAGGTCATTCTTTTCGCCGACCGGATAACTGGGAGCATGGAGCGTGCTATGGCGGAGATGGCGCGCCGCCGCGCCAAGCAGGTGGCGTATAATAAAAAATTCGGGATAGAACCGAAGAGCATTATTAAAAAATTTATCGAGTTCGAGGAGCTGCGCACCCAGGCGAAGCGGCAGGGCCTGGCGGTGGCGGAGCCGCTGCCCAGGAGCGGTATGCCGAAGGCTGCCGTGCAGGCGCTTGCGCACGAGGTGGAGAAGCGCATGAAGGACGCCGCCGACAACCTGAACTTCGAACTCGCTACGGAACTGCGCGACCGCCTCTTCGAGATCCGCGAAATGGCGGGGATAAAGACCAAAACCACCCGCTACAAAAAGAAATGATTAAAATACGGACCGCGAGATGTGAGGCCGGGACCCCTGCTTTGCAGCCCGCGGGTAAATTGGATCAAGTTTATCGAAGCAGCCTTACGATGAAAATTGGTGAGGGGAACCGCGGATAGTCGGCAAAAAAACATGCCGCGCAGTTGCGCGGCATATCTCCGGGACTGCGGGGCCCTGTTTACTGGTAGTGATCGTCGCCGTTGCTGTCTCTCCAGAGCAGTTTCCCGTCTTCGCGGAGGTTAAAGCTCTGGCAGCTCGCGGAGACCTGTGCCTTGTTCAGGTACAGCCGGGAATAATGGTCCATCCAGGCCACGTCGCCGGTCCTGTCGGCCACCATGAAATTGCTGCTTTGCCCCAATTCCTCGGCGTTCTTGTGGAGGGTCCCGTACCCGTCCAGCCAGACCACGTCGCCGGTATGCCCGGTTATCTGGTAGCGGCTGGCATCCCCCAACTGAGTTCCGTTCCTGTACAGGCGTCCGTAATCGTCCAGCCAGGCGACATCCCCGGTGTGGTCGGCTACGGCATAAGTCCTGGCGTTCCCTATCTGAGCGGAATTCTTATGCAGATTCCCGTAATTGTCCTTCCAGAATACGTCCCCGGTATACAGCGCTATCAGGAACTCCTGGCCTGAATCCCCAAGCTGCGTCTTATTGCGGTATATCCGCCCGTAGCTGTCCCGCCAGGCCACGTCCCCGGAACAGGCGCCTTTGTAAGAGGAGACATCTGAGCCGAGTTTCTCGCCGTTCTTGTAGATGTCGTTGTCCTTGGTATAGACGACCGGCATATTGGTGCAGTTTTCCGGAAGGGCGTTGGGGTTTGGGTAAAAGACGTAGTTCGCTGCGGCCGGGAATGGAACGTTTACGGCGGGAACTTCCAGTGCGGCGCCTGGAAGGCCTAAAGCTCCGGCATCCGAAACGGCTCGGTCCTTAAGAGCCCCGTTCATCTGAGCGGAAACCGCCCCGGAACCCGCTAAAATAAAAACACCTGCGAGTATCTGCATACTGCGAACTTTGTTCTTTGTCATCTTTAACCGTCCCCCTGAGCCTATCTTCAGCACCACCCCTATTTTAGCGTTATTCCGGCCGTCAGAACAAAAACCATAAGTCCCCCTTTTTTTCAGGCGATCGTCCTATACGGAATTAGGCATAATGGCCTATGGCCGGCGGTCTTTCACCCGGGTTTTTAAAAAAAGACGTTTTTGCCCGGTTTTGGGGGCTTAAAATGGTAAAATTTAGGCGATGGAGAAATTTGATCCCGTTATAAAGGTGGCGCTGAGCGAAGATATAGGGGAGGGGGATGTTACTACCCGCTTCTTTGTGCCGCTGGGGACTAAATTTTACGGTGAGATGCGGGCCAAGGACAGCGGGGTGGTCTGCGGCCTCGGGATCGCTAAGCGTGTTTTCGAGCTTGGCGCCGCCGGCTCCAGGGTTAAGATAGTGGTTAAAGAAGGCGCGCGCGTTAAAAAGGGCGCCGTTCTGATGAGGATAGAGGGGCCGGCTGCCATACTTACGGCCGAGCGAACGGCTTTGAATTTCCTGCAGCATCTGAGCGGCGTGGCCACAAGGGCCGCGCTTTTTTCTTCGGTTCTTAAGAGCCCCCGCACAAAAATTTACGATACCAGGAAGACCATCCCCGGCCTGCGGATGCTGGAAAAATACGCCGCCGCGTGCGGGGGGGCCAAAAACCACCGCCTTGGCCTTTACGATATGGCCATGATAAAGGATAACCACGTGGCTCTCGCCGGAGGCAGCCCGGCAAAACTGGCCGAAAGGATAGCCGCCATGCGCCGGACCAAGCCGGGGCTCAAGATAGAGATAGAGGCCCAGAGCCTGGCCCAGGTAAAGGCCTTCCTGCCCCTGGGCGCCGATGTGGTCATGCTCGATAATATGGATTTCGCGGCCATGAAGAAGGCCATAGCCCTGATAAGGGCGCAGAAAGGCAAAAAGCCGGAGATCGAGATCTCCGGCGGCGTGGACCTGGCGAAAGCCGCGCGCTATTCCAAGCTGGGCCCGGACCGCATTTCGGTCGGGTCGGTAACCAGCGGGGCGAAGCCGTTGGACATCTCTTTCGAAGTGAGGTCAAAATGAAAACCTGTAAATGCGAGGAGCTGAACCTTGACGGCCTGCCGGGGATAAGCAAAATAGTCTGCCTGGAAGAAGTCGATTCCACCCAGGCCGTGGCCCGGGAGCTCGCTCTTGAGGGTACCGCCGAAAAAACCCTGGTCCTGGCCGAGACCCAGACCGGAGGGAAGGGACGCATGGGGCGCGAATGGGAATCCGGCAAGGGCGGCCTTTATATGACCCTGCTGCTTAAGCCGCGGACCGAGATAAAATTCCTGTCGGAACTGAGCGTGCTCACCGGCGAGGTCGCAGCCGAAGCTTTGACCGGGCTTTACGGCGTAAAGACCCGCATAAAGAAGCCGAACGACGTTTATGCCTGGCACCCCCGCCGCCGCAAGTGGCTTAAAATTTCCGGCATCCTTACGGAGTCTTCCTCTACCAACATGGCTACCAACTGGCTGCTGCTCGGGGTGGGCGTGAATCTTAACAACACCGTAAAGCTCGAGACCGGCGTAAGCGTTAAAGCCATAAAAGGCGCCGAGGTTTCCAGAGAAGAGTTCCTGGCGGAATTTTTCAGGATCTTCTGGCTGCGCTATTCCGCCTGGGAATACTCAAGCCAGGCCAAGTCTTAAACCGCCTCAGGCGGTCGTGGTTACAGGATGCGAGTCTATGCGGAACCCGGGCGCGGCTGAGACTGTAAAAAAAATAGCGCTGGCCTGCGGGGCTTCAGCGGCCGGGATAGCGCGCGCCGCGGACCTTGACGAATTCAGAAGATTTTCGGAAGCCATAACCATCATCCCCGACGGGCTTTTGTACCTTAAACGGGACCCCCTTAAAAGAAAAAGCATCAAGAAATGGCACGCCGAGGCGCGCTCCGTTCTGATCTGCGCTTTCAGGTACTGGGAGCCGGGGCTGGATTACGCGGCGGAACTGGCCAAGGCCGGTGAGCCGGCCGCTTTCCTTGCCGCTTCGGGCCGGGAGGCGAACCAGCCCGGGCTGGTTTCCGCGCCGGGGGCCAAGATCTCCCGCTACGCTCTTTGCCGCGACTACCACCTGACCGTGAAAGAGAAAATGGCGGCAATGCTGGAGGGCATAAGAAAAGAGTTCCAGTCCGCGGAGGGGAAGATCTTCTGCGACACATCTCCCGTGATGGAGAAGGAACTTGGCAGGCTGGCCGGGCTGGGTTTCCGGGGGAAGAATACCCTGCTGCTGTCCCGTGAACTGGGAAGCTACTTCTTCCTGGGCGGCCTCGCGCTGAACCTGGACCTCAGCCCGGACGCGCCCACCGCGGATTCCTGCGGCGCCTGCGACCAGTGCGTTAAGGCCTGCCCTACGCGCGCTTTGAAGGGCGGCCGCCTGGACGCCGGCCTCTGTATCTCCTACTGGACCACCCAGGCCAAGTGGAGGATCCCCGCCGAGATCTACGAAAGGACCAAGGGCTTCGCCTACGGCTGCGACCTCTGCCAGGAAGCCTGCCCCCAGAACAAAGCCCCCGGTTCCGTCGCCCCGGGTTTCGAAACCCTGAAAAAATAATTTAAACGTTCCCGGCCGGTCCTGGAGAAGGCCGGGCGATGGGTTGCCCTGGAGCCGCTTTGGGGAAGGGGGCCCCAGCCTTATTATCCCGGCTGGGGGGAACCGCGCAACGGTTCCTGCGCGGCGGAATGGGCAACTCCTCACCCGGCCGGTCCCATAACTTTGCCATACTAGCGACTTCTCGTCCTGCTTATACTTTCCGGAACAAAACAAAAAAAGGGAAGCTTTGGGCTTCCCTTTTTTGTTTGTTCGGAGGAACTTACGGTTTCTTCGCCAGGCCGTTCTTAACGGCTTCCATCAAATCGTCGGTGTTGAAAGGCTTGGTGAGGAAGGCGGCCACCTGCGAGAAGCGCTGGAACATGGTGCGGGAGGGTTCAAGCGCGGAAAGCACCACGATGGGCAGCTTGCCCAGCTCGGCGTCCTCGGAGATCTGCGTGGCCAGCGAGTAGCCGTCTATGCCGGGCAGCATCACGTCCAGGACCAGCAGCTCGGGCTTATAGGAGCGGAGCAGGTCCATCACTTCCCGGCCGTTGTCGCAGATCTTTACCTGGTGGCCCAGCGACTCGAGCGTGTACTGCACGAGGCTCGAGATTTCAGGATCATCGTCAACTACAAGAATTTTGTTCCCCATATCTATAGATTTAACACAATTGGCGTTTACTTGTAAAGCAGGAACTTGGCCGCAGCGGCCTTGAAACCGGCGTTGTTTTTGTCAAAAGCGGCTATTATTTCCCCGGACTTCGCGCCCGCGTGCAGCATAATGTAAAGATCGGAGGAGCCGGTCATCTTGCGGATCTCTATCGGGTTGAGGCTGAAATCGCCACCGTTATATTTATTCAGCAGGTAGGCGGCGTTCACGAAAATATCCAGCGCCCTCACGGCGGATTTGTCGGTAACTTCCAGGCTTATCCCTTCGCAGGGACGGCCTTCGTAGAGGTCTTTGGAGGGGGTAAGTTCCATTACGGTGAATTTGACGCCTTTAAGCCCGGCTTTTGAAAGTTTCGCGGCTATTTTAGCGGCTTTCATCCACGGCGCCCCGAACCAGAGGAAAGGCCTGTCCGTACCGCGCCCGACGGAAACGTTGGAGGCTTCAAAGCAGCCCAGGCCGGGGTAAAGCACTTCAGCGTCGACCGTCCTGATGTTAGGCGAAGGATTGGTCCACACCACCCCTGTCTGGTCAAAGAACAGGTCGCGGGTCCAGTTCTCCATGGGGATAACCGTAAGGTCGAGGCTTAGTTTAAGATCGGCTTTATGAAAGAGGGCCATTTCACCGGCAGTGAAGCCATGGCGCACAGGTACGGGAAAATAAGCGGTGAAAAAGCTGATCCCCTGGTCCAGCACCGGGCCTTCCACCCGTCCGCCTATAGGGTTAGGCCGGTCCAGCACCATGAAAGGCAGGCCGGCTTTCGAGGCTTCCTCCATAGCGTAGCCCATGGTAGTTAAGTAGGTGTAAAAGCGCGCGCCGATATCCTGTATGTCGAAGACCAGGATGTCCAGGCCTTTCAGCATTTGCGGCGACGGGCGCTGCTTGTTCCTGCCGTAAAGGCTGTAGACAGGGACGCCGGTCACGGGGTCCGTAGAGTTTGCTATATAGGCCCCGCCTTCTTCGGTGCCGCGGAAGCCGTGCTCCGGGGAGAAGATGGCCGCCAGTTTGAAGTTCCCGGCCTTGCTGAACACGTCCACGGCGTTGAGGCCGTTCATGTCCACCGAGGACTGGTTGGTTATAAGGCCGACTCGCTTGCCTGCCAACTGTTTAAAGCCGTCCTGTTCAAGCACGTCCAGGCCTGTAAGGGTCAAATTAGCCGCTTTGACCGGGGTGAGCGCTATAAAGAACGCGTTAAGAAGGAAAAAGCAGCCTGTCCCCTTTTTTTTCATAGTGAGAATAGCCATTTAAAAAGCAGCCTGTCCCTCTTTAATCACCAGCAGGTGGAGGGTGCCGGGGTCCCAGAGTTTGAAGGCGAAGGTGCGGGCTTTTTTGCCGTTGCCGGCGAAGAAGTCAACGCGGCCGGGGCCTTTTATGGCGCCGCCGGTGTCCTGGCAGAAAACAAAGCGGCTGTCCTGCTTGCGGCCCAGCATATTGCCGTTCTCGTCCACGTCCGGGGAGGTCTCGCGCATGAAGGCCAGCGTTCCCATGGGGACTATGGAATTGTCCACGGCTACCGAGCGCCAGCCGGTAAGCGGCAGGCCGTAGGTTCCGGCCGGGCCTTCGTCGGGGTCCGCCGGCTGCTCCAGTTTGAAGAAGGTGTAGCGCTTGTTCGCGCTCATTATTTTCCGCTCTTCTTTCGGGTGGTCAAGCAGGTATTGCTGGCCTTTCTCGTGGCTTATGCCCTCGCGCGGCAGGGCGCCGGCTTCCACCAGCGCGCTCAGCCAGCCCTTGAACTTAAGGCTGTTGGTGGAGGCGAACTTGGCCTTTATCACGCGGCCGTCGGGCAGCACCAGGCGCCCCGAACCCTCTATGTGCAGGTCCATTATGTCCGCCCTATCCTTGAACCAGGCCAGCTCGAGGCCCTTGCCGTCCAGCGCGCCTTCAAAGTCTATCTGCTCGCGGTCCAGGTAGGGGACCAGCGCGCCTTTCTGTACGCGGCCGGTGATCTTCTCGCCTTTGAATTTGTCGTTGAACTCCTCAAGGTTCACGGTAATAAGGTCGTCCGGTTTGGCGTAGATGGGATATTTGTATTTACGCGTCGGCTTAAGGCTGGCCTCGAGCGTGGGCTCATAGTAGGAACTGAAAACCACGGTGCCGGTGGAATCCCGCCCGGCCAGCTGGAAGATGTCGAATTTTTCCTTCACCTGCCGGTCAAGGTCCTGCGCGGTGGGGGAGGATTCCAGTATCTTAATGAATTCCTCGTTGGAGTCCGCCAGCACTTTAGGCGTTATTTTGCGGGTCCCGAAAGTGTAGGACGGAACGCCGTCCTTAAGGCCCTGGAAATAAGACCGGTTAAGCAGGGCGGCTTTCATAAGGCTTTTCAGGTCGTCCCCGTCCGTAAAAACAGGCAGGGTTTCGGTGGACGCCAGTATGACCGGCGCGGACGGGAGCGCCGCCGCCGTTGAAACGGCAACGGCTATGACCGGGGGGCAGGGCGGGCAGGCGGCTCCGGGCCCGGCTTTGCGGGCGCCGGTGGCGCAGCCTCCCAGCGCCAGCGCGAACATGACCAATGTTACTTTCTTCATGAAATATCTCCCGTGTTGATTATAACGTATAAACAGCGGGCCCGTCGGTTCCCGGCGGAATGTCCCGTCGCTGGCGGCCGCCAGTCCCCGCCGGCTTTGCACGGCGCGGGCGCGCGCGGTGCGGCCGGCCGGTAACAGGCATCACAAGTGCCCTGGGATACACTAACGGCTTTTCCATAGGGAAAAAGACCGCGCGGCAGCTTCAATTATCCCAAAATAGCCGTGTTGACACAAGGCGGAATTTCTACTAGACTCTCCCTATGAGGACAAAAATTCTTACTTTACTCATTTTTATAGGGC
>JAJZVJ010000103.1 GCA_021845705.1 bacterium | reverse complement strand
CGATCTGGAGGCCGGACCTTATTTCCTGAAAGCCCGCGGCGGCGGCCGGTTTACGGCCCAAATAGCGGAAGCTTTTATAAAGGATATAGATCCTAAACCGGAAGAACCATGCGAAAAATAAAATTCTGGAAGATGTCCGGCGCCGGCAACGACTTCGTGCTTTTGACCGGCGGCCGGCGGGACGGGGTGGAACTGAAAGAACTCGCGTTAAAACTTTGCGACCGGAAAGCGGGGATCGGGGCCGACGGCCTGCTGTACGTGAACGGGGCCGGCACCAGCGCGGTCGGCATGCGCTATTTCAATTCCGACGGTTCGGAAGCTTTCTGCGGCAACGGCTCCCGCTGTTCCGCCTGGTGGGCCTACGGCACCGGGCTGATAAAGAGCAGGAAATTCACGCTTAAGACCATAAGCGGCGAGCTGCCCGTGGAGATAGCCGCTGCCGGCAGCGTGAAAATGCGCATGCCGGACGTGCAGGAAGTGCTTTCGGGCTTTAAGAACGCCTGCCCGCCCGGAGTTAAGGTCCTGCATTTTCTGAATACCGGCGTGCCCCACGCTGTCCTTGAAGTAAAGGACCTTGAGCGGGCCGACGTGCGGGGCCTTGGGAGATCCCTGCGGCACAACAGGGTTTTCGGCCCGGCCGGAGCCAATGTGGACTTTGTGAAGGTTTCCGGCGGAAAGGTACTGGTGCGCACCTACGAACGCGGCGTGGAGGGGGAAACCCTCGCCTGCGGCACCGGGATAGCCGCAAGCGCCGTGGCACTCGCCGCCGCCGGCAGGGTCAGGCCGCCCGTCGCGCTGGTCTCGCGCAGCGGGGACAAGTTCCGCGTCTGGTTCAAACTGACCGGGCGCGGCGCTTCCGATGTATTCATGCAGGGTCCGGCCGGAATAGTTTTCCAAGGAGAAATAAAATGCTGAAACTCGAAGGTTGTTTTACCGCGATAGTCACGCCTTTCAGGAACGGCAGGCTGGACCTTGAGGCGCTTAAAAAAATAGTCCGCTTCCAGGTGGAGAACGGCGTAAGCGGCCTTGTCCCCTGCGGTTCCACCGGCGAGGCCGCTACCTTGACGCCGGAAGAATACGCGGCTGTGATCAAGACCGTCGTGGCCGCCGCCGGCGGGGAAGTCCCGGTAATTCCCGGGGTCGGGACCAACTCTACGGCCAAGTCCGTGGAAATGGTCAGGAAAGTTTCAGCCCTGGGCGTGGACGGGCTCCTCGCCATCGTCCCTTATTACAACAAGCCCACGCAGGAGGGCATGGCGGCCCATTTCTCCGCTTTAGCCGGGGCGACGCGCCTGCCTATCGTCCTTTATAATATCCCCGGCCGCACCGGGGTCAATATGCTGCCGGCCACCGCGCTGGGCCTGCGCGGGAAATTCGCCAATATAGCGGGCATCAAGGAAGCTTCCGGCCTCCTTGACCAGGTAAGCGAGCTGATAAACGGCGCGGATAAGGATTTCGCGGTGCTGAGCGGGGACGATTCCCTTACGCTGCCGATGATGGCGGTCGGCGCGCGCGGCGTTATCTCGGTCGCCTCCAACGTGGCCCCGGCGGAGATGTCGCGCCTGTGCGCCCTTTTCCTTAAGGGGGACACGGCGGAGGCGGCGCGGGTCCATCATGAATTGTTCACGCTTATCAGGACGCTGTTCGTAGAGACCAACCCTATCCCCGTAAAGTACGCGGTTTCGCTGCTGGGGCTCTGCCGGCCCGAGCCGCGCCTGCCGCTCACCCGGCTGACCCCGAAGAACATGCTGGTCCTTAAAAAGGCTCTAGCCGCAGCCGGTATAAAAAGGTGCCGCTGAACCCAGGCCGCATATACGGGGCGTCCTAACGGTGGACCCTGGCGGTGTGCGGTCTCAGTGCCTTATCAGCCTCGCTAAGATTCGAATAAGCGGGCGCGAAGCCCGGATCTATCGCGGTAGCGACAAGAAAGGCTTTCTTCGCGTCCGCCGGGCGGCCCAGTTTTAACTGCGCCAGCCCAAGGTTGTTCCACGCCATAGCATCGCCCGGCTTAAGGGCTAGTGAGCGTTTCAGCAGGTTTTCCGCTGAGGTGCAGCGTCCGGTCATGCCGTAAAGCGTCCCCAGGTCGTAGAGTGCCTTCTGATTCCCCGGATCGGCCTGCAGGAGGGCGGAAAGGAGAGCTTCGGCCTCGGCAGGGCGCCCGGCGGCCAGGTTCGCGGCCGCCAGGTTCAGTTCGGCCACCCCGTTGCCCGGATATTGCCTGGCGACATCCTGCCAAAGGGGCAGATCGGAATTCCAGACGGCGGCTCTGGCCAGGGTGGCTTTGGAAAGCACGGCGCAGACCGTTAAAGCGGCAAGAGTGAATAGCGGACTGAACCGGCCCGAGAGGCGGACACGGGCCGCGACCGCGGCCGTAGCTATGGACAGGCCGGCCAGCGGCATATACAGGTACCTGTCGGCCGCCAGCGACGGGCCTACCGGCACGAGAATAAGGAAAGGCAGCAGGTTAAGAAAGAAAAAAAACAGGCCGAAAACCACGAGGCGGTCTTTTTTCAGCGCGGCCCAGAGCGCCGCCGCGAAAACAGCGGCGGGGGCAAGGAACAGCCAGCGGTGCGCGCTCAGGAGCCGCGAGGTCTCACTGTACGGATAAAGCGCTGAAAGTTTGAACGGCCAGAAGACTTTTAGGAGATAGAAAGAGAACAGAGGGACCGGGGAGGCCGGGATTATACGCCCGTTCTGTCCCTGGGCCAGGGCGGAGATTACTATAAAAAAACCGGCCGTCAGGAGAAATACCGTTTTTTCAGCAACTGAGCTCCGGGTGAACGGAGTTTTCAGATATACGTCAAGCAGCAGAAAAACCAACGGCAGCGTGACGGCGGAGGCTTTTGAAAGCAGCGCGGCCAGGAAAAGGGCGGAAACAGAGGCCAGCGTTAAGCGGTTGGGGGCGCGCGAATGGCGCAGATAGGCCAGCACCGCGCCAAAGTAAAAAAAAGAATAAAGCAGATTTTTCCTCTCCGCCAGCCAGCAAACGGATTCCGTTTGCGTCGGGTGCACAGCCCATAAAAGCGCCGCCCAGAAGGCCGCCCACGGTTCCCCCGCAAGGGAGAACACCAGTAAAAACAGCAGTACGGTGTTCAGGGAGTGAAGCAGCAGGTTGCCTCCATGATGCACGGCCGCGCTTTCGCCGAAGAGGGCGCTTTCGGCGGCCAGGCTTACATCCGTGAGAGGAATATAATTTGTCATGCGCGGGGCCGTGAATGCGGTTTTCAGGTTGGCCGCCGTGAAGTGGCGTACCAGCGGATCTTTAAGGGTGTATGCAGGGTCATCCCAGTTGAGATAGCCGGCTTTCAGGGCCGGGTAATACGCGGAAGCCGCAAGAGCGAAGAGTGCCAGCAGGAAACCGGCCAGGCGCGGCGGTTTTCCCGCCGCTGTTTTTTCTTCCGATGAAGGTTCTGTAGCGGACATTGTACGGTTCGACGGCTCTTACAAACTTCCGCGCCCAGCCAAGCCTGTTCCCCTGATCCTGTTCGCGAGTTTTAGCATAAAGCCGGCTTCCCTGGGTTCTTTTGCTTCAAGGAATTTTCTCGCCGTATATGATGAAATGCGGGCATACCGGTCGCGGAACAGTTCGGCGGGCATGAATTGCGGTAAATCCGCGGGCACGGAAAAGGCGTTTTTCCTCAGATAGGTTCTCATCTGCGCGAGCCCGGCGCGTTCGGAGCGTTTTTCTTTTATATGGACAAGGGCCAGCAGGAACTCGGTCATTTGCGAGCCTGGGGCGAGCAGCAGCGCCCTTTCGCATTCCCTTTCCGCCTCTCTCGGATAACCAGTAAGGAAATAAACGTTCGCCAGGTGCTCGTGCGCCAGGGCGTCGCTGGTAATATCGTAAACGCGGATGTTGTTGCCTATGACGGCTTTCGGCTTCCGCCCCTGCAGCCAGTAAAACATGTCCTTGCCGAACTCGCGGAAATAAACCCCGTGAAAATTAGTGGCGCTGACCGCCAGGTATTCTTTGGACGGCTTAAGCCGGTTCGTATGGCCGCTATGGCCGGCTATAGTGGAGAACAGGTCCTGGTAGTCCAGGCTTATGTATTCGGGCGTAGTGGAGCCGTAATAGGATAGTATGAGGTCGGAAACGTTCTCATCGTACAGGTAATTGTTAAGCGCTTTAAGGTCCTGCCCCCAATCCAGGTTGGAATCCAGCAGGTGTTCGTGCCCGTGTTCCGGACCGCCGGCCAGTTCATTGAAATAGGTAAGATAATAAGGGTGTACGCTTGCTGAAGCCTGGACCTGCCAGAGCAGAAGGGCGGCCGGGATAAGATAGGACAGTTTTCCCTTAAACAGTTTTAGCGCGCCGCCGCAAAACACAAAAAGGAAAGGATAGAGCGGCAGCACATGGCGCAGCCCTATCTGGAAATTGGATAAAGACGCCGTCAGAAGAAGCAGAGCAGGAAAAAGGAGGAGATATACGCTGTCGACGCCTTTTAGGCTGCGTTCCCTGAACTTTACCGCCGCTGTCATGGCCGCGAAGATCAGGGCAGGCAGCGGCGTTTTTACCAGGATCGCGTAGATAAAATAGTTCCAGAAGCCGTGTATGGAGTATTTTCCGTTCAGGAAGGCCATCTGGCCGCCGTTAATATGTATGGCGGTCCTTTCCAGGCCGATCAGGAAATATTTTATCGAGACTACCCCGTAAAACGGCAGAATTACCAGTGCGGAGGTGACGGCAACGGCCCCCAGCGCGAAAAGCCGGTGTTTTAAGCCTTCGCGGGCCGATAAATATTCGAACAGGCAATATCCGGCTAACGACGGGAAAAGAAGGACGGCGGTGTATTTCGTGTTGAGGGCCAGTCCAAGGGCCGCCCCGGTGAGCAGCAGGTCCGTTCTTTTTCCGGAGCGGTTATAGAGATAGTAAAAATAAACCGTGATAAAAGCGAAAAAAGTGAAAGCCATATCTTCTGTCACGAGGCCGGCGTGGGCCAGCATATTCGGGTCGGTAGTGTAAAGGATGAGCGAAACTACCCCCGCTGCTTTTCCATAAAGCCGGGATGACCACCCGTATACGGCCAGACCGAGCAGCAGGGCTATAAATATAATGGGGAGCCTGGCGTAAAACAGCAGTTTATCGGCCGTGAGCACGTTGTTGTGAAGGAATTCAAGGGTGTACGGCCAGACGTCCTTAATGTCGATCGCGGTGTCGAGGTTCTTCCAGTGCCGGCTCCTGGTGTCCAGTCTGGCGCCTGCGGCGAGGAGCGGCAGAGCAGATATCAGCGGTACCAGGTCGGGCTTGAAGTTGGCCAGCCGCCAGTCGCCGGTCTTTAAAAGAGAATAACCGTACGCCGTGTATTGTCCCTCGTCGAACGTTGGGGAGGAATAGGAGATGTAATACATCTCCCTGAGAAAAAAAACCGACAACAGGGCCGCGACCACGAAAACGGCAGAATATCTCTCACGGTATTTTATAAAAGTTTTCGGTAAGTTCATCAGTTCTGTCTTCTTCTCCGCTCGTACCTGAGGGTTCCACGGGACAAAAAAGGAAAAAGAACGGCAAAGCTTTTCCCGGCCGGGTGCGCGGGATTAATCATTATACTATACTGCGAATTTGTCTCTCTCGAGTCATTGTGCTTGCCGGCCGGCGGCGATAATAGCGGATTCTATCTGGGTGTACGATCTGACGGGGGACCTGCAGGCTCAGAAACTGTTGGCGTATCCGGGGCTGGCACGGCAGGGGCCGGCGCGATAAAGCTGACCGCGGCGACGCTGGAAGACAGCAGTTCTAAAGATTCGTTCAGCTGGTCTTCATCGGTTTCCTCCGGCAGGTAGCCGGAGGCGCGCATCCTGGCCACTATAGTGCTTTTGCGGCGTTCCATAAAACGTGTTCCCTTTACCGGGCTGTAGCGCCGGGGGCTGGGCAGCGCCGCGGCCAGCGCCGCCGCTTCCTCCGGCGACAGGTCCGCCGCGCTTTTGTCAAAATAAGCGCGCGCCGCGGCTTCCGCCCCGTAGATACCCCTGCCCCATTCGGCTACGTTCAGGTAAATTTCAAAGATGCGCCTCTTGCCCAGCGTCTTTTCAAGCCGGCGCGCTATAAGCAGTTCTTTTATTTTGCGGAGAGGGTTCTTGGAGGGGGAGAGATAAAGGTTCCTGGCCAACTGCTGGGTGATAGTGCTGCCGCCTTTGGCGAAGCGTTTTTTCTCCCAGTCCGTCTCAAGGGCCTTGCGGGTGCTTTCCCAGTCCACGCCGTTGTGCCGGTAGAAATTGTCGTCCTCGGCTACCAGTACGGCGTGCTTAAGGTTATCCGAGATCCCGTCCCAGCCGGTCCAGATAATTGTTCGGTCCAGCTTTTTTCCATTGGCCCTCGCCCGGCTTTCATTGTAAAGCATGAAAGACGTCACTACCGGGTTCTTTCTCTTAAGTTCCGTAACATCCGGCAGCCAGAGGACATAAACGGCGCTGAGCAGCAGGAAAACTCCGGCCAGGCCGGCCAGCAGCAGCAGTTCATAGCCGCCGAATATGCCGAATTTGGTTTTCCTGCGAACGCGAGATTTTGCCATACGTAAATTCTGTTTTGCCAGGGCCATTTCCGGCCGCCGGGGAGACTTCCAGCGCGCCCTTGCGGAAGGGGGGCCCCGCTTCGGGGGGAAACCACGCAAGGGTTTCCTGCAGTACGGGCGCGAGGGAAGTCTCCCCGGCGGCCGGTGGACAGGATGGAAAAGTTGCTTTAAGCGTTCTTTAACAGTTTACCGGCCGCTTCCAGGCCTTCCTTCACGCTCTCTTCCATGAAAGAATACTTCCAGGCCCCGTAGCGGCCTATTGAGAGGGTCCGCTTCGTTTTAAGCCAGTCGAAGATAACCGGCAGGGATTGCGTGCGGTCGCGGTTGTAAATAACGTATGCGCAGGGTATTTTAAGCCAGAGTTTTTCCACTATCTGCCCGGCGCTCTTAATAAGCCCGCAAGCTTTAAGTCCCTTAATTATTTCCGTCTCGGCCGAGGCCAGGTCCAGGGCGGAGCCCGGCGTGGAGACCTCTATATAGAAAGAAGCGCAGCCGCGGGGGGCCAGTTCTTTGGAAAAATTCGTGGCGATGCCGGCGCGGTAGAAAAGGAATTCGCTGCCTGGGAAATAACCCCAGTGCATATCCGAACTGACGCCTTTTACTCCCAGGTTAAGCACGTAGACCGTATTGTGGAGCAGTTTTGCCGCGGCGCGCTTTACGGCGGCCGGGGCGTCTTCCGCCCGGGCGATAAATTCGTCAAGCGGCGAGGTGTTTATAAGGCGTTTGAAATACACCGGGCCGAAATGCCTGACGTTCGCCACCCTTTTTTCCAGGCTGAAACTTTCCACCTCAAGTCCCAGCCGCAGGCCGCCCAGGCCTTTGGCCAGCGCGTTCGGCAGGGCGCCTATCCCGCCGTGCTTTGGATAGTTGAACACGGTGTTGTAGCCCATCACCCCCGACTTTTTCCCGTAGGCGCCTTCAATAACTTCCTCAGGCTTAGGCACGGGCACAAAAGGGGCGCACCACTCCGTGGTCAGCCGCTCCGGCGGATACTGCCAGAGCTTTGAATTATAGGGTAGCATGAAATGGCGCGAGATCCCGTCCCCGAAGATCCGGCGGGTCCAGCG
>JAJZVJ010000102.1 GCA_021845705.1 bacterium | reverse complement strand
CCTCGCGCAACCGCCAGCTGGTCACCGCGCGTCAGATCGCCATGTACCTGGCCCGCGAGCTGACCGACCTGTCCCTGCCGGTGATCGGTAAGGCGTTCGGTGGCCGCGACCACACCACCGTCATGCACGCCAACAAGAAGATCGCCGCGCTGATGCAGGAGCGCCGCGCCATCTACGACCAGGTCCAGGAGCTCACCGGTCACATAAAGCCCCTTAACTTTCTTTGAGGCGAAGCTGGACGGATCAACTTCGGCAAGTGCGCAACCGCCGGCGGTAACCATCGCCTCTTCGAAGCCCAGGGAACCGTCTATCTCCAGGAGAAAAGACTTAAGCGCGGCGGACAGTTCCCCGGCGCAGCCGGGCGGAAGGATAGAATCCCAGAAGATACCCGCGCGGGCGGAAGCGGCGCGCATCGCCTTCTCGTTCAGCAGGCCGCAGGCGAAATGCGAAAAGCCCCGGCCCTCGAACGCCGCCGCTCTTTCGGCGAGAAGTCCTTCCAGCGCGGCGGTGTTATGATCGGGGAAAAAGTCGGCTTCTATAAAGACCGGCCCCTGCCGCAGCGCGCCGGCCGCGGCGCGGCTCAGGTCCAGCACCGCGGGCCCCGAGATGCCGTACGAGGTGAAGAGTATTTCCCCTTCCGCGCGCGCCAACGGCTTGGCTCCGGCCAGGAGCGTTAACGCCGCGTCCAGCCTGACGCCGTCAAGCTCCTTGACATAACTTCCTTTGACCTTGAGCGGGACAATGGACGGAAAAAGCCGGGAAACGGTATGCCCAAGAGAGCGCAGGATCTCGTAGCCGCCGGCCGAACCGCCTATCTGCGGGTAAGCGGCCCCGCCGGCCGCCAGGATCAGGCGTTCAGAACGGTACAGCGCTTTTTCCAGGGCGCCGTTCTTTTTGTCCCACTTGGGGCGCACTTTTACCGCTTCTACGGAGAAACCCTCGCCGTCAGCCGAAACGGCAAGTGCCTCCGTAAGGTTCATTATCCTTATATCCAGGAACTCAAGCTCGTGAAGCAGAACGTTTACCACGTCCTGCGCTTTCTGCGACCTCGGGAACAGGCGGCCTTTCCCGCCCTCGGTCCACAGGAGCCCCAGCCCTTTAAAAAAAGAGAGGACCTCCCCGGGCGGAAAGGCGGCGAAGGTTTTCCTGAGGAAAGCGGGGCTGGGCGGGTTGTAGGCCGCGGGGGTTACTTTAAGGTTGGAAAAGTTGCATTTGCCGGAGCCGGTGGAAAGTATTTTCCTGCCGGGAACGTGGTTCTTTTCAAGCACAAGGACGGAAGCGCCGGCCCTCGCGGCCGCTATCGCCGCCGCCAGGCCGGAAGCGCCGGCCCCGATTATTATGATGTCGGTTTTAGTGTCCATAAAATACAAAAGATAAAGGCGGATGCGGCCTGGAGCCTACCCGCCTTTTATCCTTCAGGCCGTTCCTTTAGCGCCGCTCACACCCTCCCGGCTGAGCCGAGGACCGTCTGGTTCTTGTCCGAGTACATCTTGATCAGCTCCTCGCGGGCGGGACCGAGGTATTTGCGCGGGTCGAATTCACCCGGCTTCTCGGCGAAGACCTTGCGGATGATGGCGGTCATTACAAGGCGGCCGTCGGAGTCTATGTTGATCTTGCAGACCGCGGATTTGGCGGCCTTGCGCAGCTGCTCGGCGGGCACGCCCACCGCGTTCTCCATTTTGCCGCCGTATTTATTGATCATGTCGATATAGCCGGTCAGCACCGAGGACGCCCCGTGCAGGACTATCGGGAAGCCCGGAATGCGCCGCTCGCACTCGGCAAGGATGTCGAAGCGCAGCGGGGGCACGCTCTCGCCGGGCTTAACCTTGAATTTATAAGCGCCGTGGCTGGTGCCGATCGAGATGGCGAGGGAATCCACGCCGGTGCGCTTTACGAAATTCTCGACCTGCGCCGGATCGGTGTAATTGGAATGCTCGTGGGAGACCTCGTCCTCTATGCCGGCCAGCACGCCCAGCTCGCCTTCGACGGTCACGTCGAACTGGTGCGCGTACTCGACCACCTGTTTCGTCAGTGTAATGTTCTCCTCGTAAGGCAGGTGCGAGGCGTCTATCATCACGGAGGAAAAACCGTTCTCTATGCAGGACCTGCACAGCTCGAAAGAATCGCCGTGGTCCAGGTGCAGCGCTACCGGCACCGGGCCCTCTTTCATTTCCTTTATCATCTCCATCGCGCCGCGCGCCATCCAGCGCAGAAGCGTGGGGTTGGCGTAATCACGGGCGCCCTTGGAGAGCTGCAGTATCACGGGGGAGCGGGAGCGCACGCAGGCGGTCAGTATGGCCTGCAGCTGCTCCATGTTGTTGAAATTGTAGGCTGGAACGGCGTAGCCGCCCTTCATGGCGGCTTTGAACATCTCACGCGTATTGACGAAGCCAAGTTCCTTATACGACACTGTTTTTGCGGCGGTGGTTGTCATGTGTCCTCCCAGGTTAACTCTTGTTCCCTATTATATTAATTAAACCGGAGATTACAAACTACCCGCCCCAATGTTAATTTGCTAAAATATCGTATTACGCTGTTTCAGTGACGGGGCAACAATGAGCGCTGCGATCGGCTTAAGCACTATTACCGGCAATCCACGCGCCCCTCAGGGGCCGCGCTTCAGGCTGGCGGGCTGACCGCTTTCCCGCCGGCTTCCGCCAGCGTGACGGTATTGCGGGCTCCGGATATAAACCGGGCAATGATTTTCAGAAATTAACGGGGACTATGGAGGGAACATGCAGACTCAGGAAAAACCTTATCTTACCGGCAGGGCGTTCTTATTCAGCATACACAAGGGCGAGGACCTGCTGCAGGCTATACAGTATTTCTGCCACCACCACCAGGTCCGCTGCGGCCTTATAAACGCGGTAGGGGCCGTGGAAAGGGCAACGTTCAGCGTTTACGACCAGAAAGCTAAAAAGTATCTAAAACTGAACATCGAAAAAGAGCTGGAGATACTCTCCCTTTCCGGCAACGTCAGCCTGTTCGACGACAAGCCCATGGTCCACGCGCACGTGATGTTCTCCGATATCGAAGGCAAAGCCTTCGGCGGCCACCTTGTTGCGGGCACCAGGGTTTTCAGCGCCGAGGTCTGCATCCAGGAGCTCACCGGGGATATAAAGGTACGGAAGCTGGAAAAAGCCACGCAGCTGCCGCTTTGGGCCAACCCGGTCTGCCTTAAGTGACCGGGCTTCCGGACAAGGGGCGGGAGGGGCCGGCAACCGGCAGGCAGGGCTTGCCCCCCCCGGAAGATTTCAGCGGCTTCAGGTCCGGCTTCGTCCCGATAACGGGCCTGCCGAACGCCGGCAAGTCCACGCTGATGAACTCCCTCTGCGGCACCCGCCTCTCGATCATCTCCGAAAAGCCCCAGACTACCCGCAACAATATATTGGGCATACTCAGCGGGCCGGGCTTCCAGGCCGTTTTCGTTGATACCCCCGGTTTCCTGCGCGGGCGCAACATGTTCGAGCGCAGCATGGCCAACGCCATCAAGCGCGCGGCGGCGGAAGAGGGAGACCTCTGCATACTTATCGCGGAACCCGGCCTGCCGCCGGAAGACAAGGTCCCGCTGTTCGAGCCGCTCAAGCAGGTCCGCTGCCCTCTCTACCTGGCCGTAAACAAGCTTGACAAGGAAACTACGGGAGTTCGGGTGAAGGCCGCCGAGGATTTTTACGGCAAACTCCTGCCTGTCAGCCAGGTTTTCCATATCTCAGCGCTTACCGGCGGCGGGCTCCGGGAGCTCCGCGCGGCCATAAAAGCCTCGCTGCCTGAACACCCCCCTTATTACCCGCCGGACCAGTTGACCGACCGCTGGGAAAAGTTCTACGCCGCCGAAATAATACGCGAGCAGATCTTCAAACTCTACGGCCAGGAGATCCCCTATTCTTCCGCGGTCGAGATAGAGGTTTTCAGGGAGACGCCGGGCGAGAACGACGAGATCCTGGCGAAGATCCATATCGCGCGCGAAAGCCAGAAGCCCATAATAATCGGTAAGGGCGGCAGCATGATAAAACGCCTGCGCGAAGCCTCCGTAAAAGCCCTGGCGGCCTTCCTGAGGCGGCCGGTAGAGCTGCACCTTACGGTAAAGGTAAATCCGGGCTGGCAGGATAATCCGGTATTTCTCAAAGAGATCGGTTTTTATGAGAAAAAGTGAAGAAGCCGCGCTTCTTTACGGCCTGGCGGTTTACGTCGGGGTTTCCATGCTGTCCACCGTGATCCTGTTAATGGCCGCCCTGGCCGTAATGAAAGGTTTTTTCGCCTTCGCGCGTTTCGCGTTCGGGGCGCATGAAGTTTACCGCATAAAACCCCTTCTTTGCGATTCCGTCGGCTTCGCCTTCGCCTCGGCCGGCACGGCGGTGACCCAGTATTATTTTGTCAGCCTGCTGCGCCGCGCGGGACTGGACCGGGCGGAGCTGGCCGTGACGGCCTTTTTTACAGCCGTCCTCTGCGGGCTGTTCTTCTGGCGCGGCGCGCTTCATTCAAGCCTGGGGGGTTACGGCTTCCCCGGGCTGACGGTCACCCTGGCGGCCATTCTCGGCGCCCAGCAGGCGGTTTTTCAGAAACAGGGAGAGAATCCCTGGCCCGCTTCGGTTTCCGCATATTTCAAGTAAGTTAAGCCCAGACGCCGGGGATCCTGAACCCGCAGGGGCAGGCCCCCGTTTTATCCAGCAGGTTCCTGGTTACCGAGAATCCTTCCCTCTTGATCACGGCGGACCCGCACCCGGGGCAGACCGTATCCTGCCCGGGAGCCCCGGGAATATTGCCCGAATAGACATAGCGCAGCCCCCTGCCCGCGGCGATGCCGCGCGCGCGGGCCAGCGTTTCCGGCGGGGTGGGCGGGGTGGTACGCCTCAGGTGGTCGGGATGGAACGCGGAGAGGTGCCAGGGAATGTCCTTAGAGAGCCCGGCCAGGAAATCCGCCATAGCGCCTATCTCCGCGTCGGAATCGTTGAACCCCGGGATAAGGAGCGTGACCACCTCCATCCAGAACCCGGAGGAATATATTATCCTTATCCCGTCCAGGACCCTGGAGAGTTCCGCGCCGCAGGCCGCGCGGTAATTCTCCTCGCTGAAGCATTTCAGGTCCGCCTTCCAGAGATCCAGCACGGGCTTCAGGAATGCGGCGGCCTCGGGCGTGGCGTAACCGTTGGACACGAAAGCCGTGCGGAGCCCTTTCTTTTTAGCTGCCGTGAAAACCGCCGCCCCCCATTCCGAAGTGATAAGCGGCTCGTTATAGGTAGAGACCACTATCCCCGCCCCCGAGGCGAGGGCCGCCGAGGCCAGCTCTTCGGGCGAAACCCGCTCGGGTTCCGCCGGCCGCCCGGCCTTTATATCCGCGATCTGCCAGTTCTGGCAGAAGTCGCAGTGGAAATTGCAGCCGTACATCCCGAAGGAGAGGGTAGATGCGGCGGGCAGGACGTGAAAAAAAGGTTTTTTCTCTATAGGGTCGGCCGCGGCGCCGGAGATATAACCCCAGGGGGCCTTAAGGACTCCGCCCTCGTTGAACCTGACGCCGCAGCGCCCCGCGCCGCCCGGGGCGGTAAGGCAGCGGTGCGCGCAGGCGAGGCAGCGGACTTTGCCTTTGCCGAGCTTCTCGGCAAGGAGGGCTTCTCGGGAGAGCTTCTGCAGAAAAGGCATCATCTGTCCTGTAAACTTGGTTTGGGGGCTATGACGTTCAGCGCCGACGGCAGCACGGTAAACTTTATCTTCCCGTCCTGGGAATAAAAGTCCTCGCCGTCGAGGTGGTACCACGTCCCGCCGGCACAATCCAGCTCTATTATCTTTCCCTGCCTGGTGGTATAAATGTCGGCGCGCTTGTCGAGCGAGCCGCCGAAAAGCGCCGGGACCGCCGCCAGAAGGCGCGGAAGCGACGTTTTTTTGACGGACACAAAATCCAGCAGGCCGTCGTCCAGGTAGGCCCCCGGCGCCATCCTCGCTCCTCCCCCGTACTGAACCCCGTTAAGGACGGCGTTCACCAGCGCCAGCAGCTCCATGCGGACCCCGTCTATGCTGACGGTGACCGGGGCCGGCTGGTAGGCAAGCACGCGCCTGGCCGCGTGCCAGACGTAAGGCAGTATGCCGCGCCGGCCGCTTAAAGAGTTGAAATCGTGGGCCACTTCGGCGTCGAGGCCGGCCCCCGCCGCGCAAAAGAAGGGGCGCCCGTCGGCAAGCCCCGCGTCGACCTTGCGCGGTTCCCATTTTACTAGGCCTTCCAGCGCGGTGTCGAAGTCAAGCGGAATATAAAGGTTGCGCGCCAGGCCGTTGCCTGAGCCGCACGGCAGGATGCCGAGCGCCGCGCTTTTGCCGATAAGCGGGATAGCGGCTTCGCGGATGGTCCCGTCGCCTCCGGCCGCGACTATCCGGCTGAAGCCGTTCATGGCGGCGCGCGAGGAAAGTTCCGAGGCGTGCTCGCGCTGCCTGGTGAACTCGATTTCAAATTTTAATTTCCGGCCGGAGAAAAAGCGCTCTATCCGCTCACGGATGTTGCCGTATCTGCGGCCGGCGTTAGGGTTGATTATGAAGAAATAGGACATTGGTGGAGGGCTGAAATGCCGGATGGCTGCGGCCGGGTTTTTTAGTCCCCGCTCCCGGATTCCACCGCGCTGAGGCCGGTGGCCCAGGCGGCTTTTTCCCCCGTAGGGGATATAGCCAGCAAAGTATTCCCGGAAGAGGTCTCCCCTTTCCCGCAGCGGAACCGGACCTTGTATACATAGCCGATACGCAGGTCGGGCTTATCGCCCAGCTGGTCCGTATCGTCGAGATAAAGATAATCTATATTCTTATTCCGGCCGGAGTGGACAAGGTTCAGGCGCCAGCCCCCGCGCACTTTCTTAACGGTTATCATTTGCAGGTCCATTTCTATTTCACGCCCCACGTAAGTCTCCGGGGCCCCGAAAAAATCTTCCGGCGAACCCCTGAATACGGCGCGACCGGAAGTGCCGCCGCCCGCCGGGGCAGGGGAGGCTTCTATCACAAGAGGCTCCGCCTGGTCCTCGCCCGCCGCCGGCGCGCGTTCTGCGGACGCGGCGGGGGAGGGGGTCTCCTGTCCCTGCTCCGTATCCGCCTCGGCAGCCGGCTCCTGCGCCGGCTCTTCGCTCTCAGGCTGCGCGGCGGACGTGACCTCGGTACTTACGTGATAGGAAGGGCTGTATGCGGGGGCAGGCGGCTTGGCGGCCGGATAGAATTTATCCTTCAGTATAAAGCCAAGGACTATGCCGATCATAAAAAGGAGCAGCGTATTTATTATCCTCAGGCGAAAAAAATTCATAACCTGATTTTATAATATTTCCCGTATATTGTATATTTATTATAGTTTAGAGGCGGGTAAGGAGATATCATGAAAGACTTGATCCTGGCACTGGCGCTGCTCTGCGGCGCTCTCCCGGCCATAGCCGGTGAAACAGGCTGCATATATGAATTAATGGGGACGGTAGAGGTATCGGCCCCGGGCGGCAAAGAGTGGCGGACGGCCGCGAAAGGCCGCCCCGTGGCGGAAGGGGACCGGATAAGGACCTCGGCAGGAAGCGGCTGCGAGATACTTTTCAAGGACGGGACTTTTATAAAGATGGACGAGAACGCCGACCTCTCCATGGAGGGACTGAAGGCTTCCAAACAGGCGAGGACCTTCTCTT
>JAJZVJ010000101.1 GCA_021845705.1 bacterium | reverse complement strand
TTCCGATCCCCGCATAGTCGCGGGCGAACTCGTCATGGTTGCCCGGCAGGTAAACGACCCGGGAGCCTTTGCGCGCTTTCCGCAGCAGCTTCTGCATGACGTCGTTGTGCGCCTGCGGCCAGTACCAGCCGCTTTTCAGGCGCCAGCCGTCGACAATATCGCCGACCAGGTAGATCGTGTCAGCATCGTGATGTTTAAGGAAGTCGAGCAGGATCTCCGCCTGCGAACCCCGCGTCCCCAGGTGGAGATCTGAGAGGAACAGGGCGCGATAGTTACTGTGTTTAGCAGTCTTAACCGGCAAGTCCGTAGTTGCTGTCCGTTTCTCCACGATTACAGTATATGAATACAGTGTCAAGAAGGAATGAAGGCGGAGTAAAAAGCGGGTAAAGCGGACGACTGCTGGCACCGGCCCGGCGCGTTGAAGGTTTTACCTTATATCTTGCAGACGAAGCGGCCCCGGGCCGGCCGCCAAGGAGCTTTATTATGCCGGGGTCCCGGCCAAGGACGGTCTCTATGCGGTATTCAGCCGAAGGATGGTCGGCCTGCGTCAGCATGCCTATCAGCGTGCCCGCCTCTCCGTCGGTTCCGCAGATCAGTTCGTAGGATTTGCCTAAATAATCCAGGCCGCCGCTGCGCGGGAGGAAAGACGGCAGCGCCGAAACGGCCCAGTAGTCGGCCATCACTTCTTCCCAGTTCTTGAAATCCTGCTTATAGGCCGCCCTCATGCAGCCGGCATAGCCGGAATACAGGGCCGGGAAACGGCCGGAATCTATGGAATGCGCGGTCTCGTGAAGCAGCACGAAATCGAGCCGCGCGGGCGCGCCATCGCCCCGCATCTCGGCCAGCAGGATGCCCGGGTACACTATTATCACGCTCTGGTTGGGCTTAAGCTCCGGGTTACCCTGCCCGCCCAGGTCGTCGTAGGACGCGTTCCAGGCCTGGTCGGCCACAAGCTGCGGGATCACCGGCCAGAGTTCCTCGCTGGACGGGATGTATTTCCTGATGTATTGCGAAGGAAGTATCAGCGAGGTCAGTTCCACCCTGTTCACCAGTTCCGCTTTTACGGGAATCTCCAGGCCCGAAGCCTTTATACGGACTATCAGGGCCGTTTTTATCCGCCCGTAATCCGGCATGGGCATCTTCTTCAGGACCGCGGCCTCTATCACCTCGGCGAACTCGGCCAGCGCCCCTTTCGACTTTTCTATCTGGTACGGGAAAGTATAGGAAACGCTGTTGAGCGCGGAGTTAATAAAATCCCCGCTTTGCAGGTCCGGCAGGCCGTATTTCTTAACCACGGCCTGGAATCCGGGGCGGATTTCCGGCCCGCGCGCAAGAGGCGAAAAAAATAAAACCGCCGGGCTTCCCCTGCGGCCTCAAATGACCTGTTGATAAATGGTCATAAAGTCACGTACGTCCCATATAAATTTACCCGGATTTTACATGGATTTCACAGTTCACTTACCACTGTACTGTAGAATATTATTGTTCCGCCACATTCCGGTAATGGAGAGCATACAATGCCAGCCAATAACACCATCAAAAAATCAGCCGCCATACTCGCGTTCTTCATAGGCGCCGCCGCGTGGGTCGCGCACGAAGCTGAACAGGAAACCCGCCCTGCCGCCCCGAATACGTCCATCCAGTCGGAGACCCGCAACTCCGACGTAGTCCTTCGCCCCCTTACCGACTGACTCGCCTCAGCCCCCGGGAGGTCCCGCCCAAAAGGTCAAAAGTAAAGACCCCGCCCCCAGCGGGCCGGCGGTCTGGCGGTTTGGACGGGTTTTATTGTAGATTGTTGGAGCAAGTTAAAAAACCTAAACCCTGTTGTAGGCGGTCAGGAGCGCGCTATGAAACACGATCCCAAAATACTTTTAAAACCCGGCAGGAAACTGCAGCTAAAGGACTTCGACCCCGGGTACACCGGCACGTTCAGGGACAAGCCGGACGCGAAAGAAAAACTCGCCAAAGACATTGAAAGGATGACCGTCCTCCAGTCCAGATTGTACGCGGAGAACCGGCACGCCGTCCTGCTCATCTTCCAGGCCATGGACGCGGCGGGCAAGGACAGCACCATCAAACACGTGATGTCGGGGATCAACCCGCAAGGCTGCCAGGTGGCAAGTTTCAAGCAGCCGTCGACCCTCGAACTCAATCACGATTTTTTATGGCGCACGGTCCAGTGCCTTCCCCAGCGCGGGATGATAGGCATCTTCAACCGCTCCTACTACGAGGAGGTCCTGGTAACGCGCGTGCACCCGGAGCTGGTCCTGAAACAGAACCTGCCCGGGATGCACAATGTCGAAGACATTCCCAAGTCGCTGTGGGAAACCCGGTTCTCGCATATCAACCATTTTGAAAAGATGCTGGCCGAAAGCGGCACGCGGATCGTAAAGTTCTTCCTGCACGTGAGCAAGCACGAGCAGAAAAAGCGCTTCCTCGAGCGCATAGAGAACCCCGAGAAGAACTGGAAGATAGCCATGGCCGACGTGGAAGAGCGGGCCTGCTGGAGCGCTTACCAGAATGCCTACGAGGACGCGCTCACGAAGACCTCCACGGACCTGGCGCCCTGGTATATCATCCCGGCGGACAATAAGTGGTTCATGCGCGCCGCGGTCGGAGATATCCTCGTCAAAACGCTTAAGGAATTGAAGTCGGAGTACCCGGCCGTGTCGGGCGCGAAGGCCGCCGACCTGGCCAGGATAAGGCGTATATTGATGAAGGAATAGCGGAGCTTACCTGCGGGAGTAGCGGTTTAATTTCCGGAAGAAGCCGGACCCGGCGCTGAAGAGCCAGCTTTTTTCCAGTTTTCTAAAAAGTCCGGCCTCTTTTTCCTCTATGAATTGCCCGGCGGGCGCCAGCCCCGCGCCCCCTCCTTTTTTGCCGGCAGAGCGGTGCAGCACGCCGCAAATCACCTGGATATCGTGGATTTTCCCGAGAAGCAACTGCAGGCGGATGATCTTTTTTAGGAACCGGGATGCCCGCCTGTCCAGGCACGTCTCAGGCTCGAGAATATAGCGGAGCTTTTTTGCCAGCAGCCTGGCGCGGTGTATTTCATAAGCATCGGACAGGGCTTTGATAACTGAAAGCCCGTCTCTCAGCCTCCCTGAGTGCCTGCGGATCGCTTTCCCGTTTACCGCAGCCAGCGAGATCCTGGCTTTCTTTCTTTCAGAAGCTCCGTGCGATGACGGCCCGGTGGCAAGGCAGGCGCGCAATTTCACGGCCAGGGCGAGGAATTCTCTCCGCAGCCCCGCCGCGAAGTTTTTCCGGGGACGGCTTCCGCAGCCTTCCAGCTGCCCGGCGGCGGCGAGCAGCGATCTTTTCTCTTTACCCCCGGCCTTGTCCGCGAAAGAGTTCAGCAGCGCTATTCCGGCCTCGGTATCACGGACCGGGTTCGTGCGGGCGCATAACCGTTTCAACTCTTTCCTGATGGCGGCGCGGACCGCGGGAAGCTGGTCTCTGTAATCCCTGAGCAGACATCTTAGCCTGTGGAGGCTGACCCTGAAGTCATGGAGCGCTTCGCCGTCTCCGGGCGAACCGAGGCGGACGGCGGCCGCCTCGCACTCTTTGACGAGGCTGAGCACCAGGCGCTGCGCGCCTTCACTGGCCGGTATTTTGGAAAAGCCGGTTTTCATAAAGTATTTCCGCCGGGCCGGAAGCCCGTCAGCCCAGGCGCTGCAGCTGCCCCGGCTCCAGCAGCCAGACGAGCGCGGCCTTGCCCGGAGCTGGTCTCTCCTTGAATTCAACCATGCAGGCGCCGCCTTTTCCTATAGAGACGAAAGACTTTCCCGGCCCCCGCAGGAATTGCGAAACGATGCCGCCCAAGTAAGGCTCATGGCCGGCCAGCACCACCGTCGCCCCGGGAGCGAATTTACGGATATACGAAAAAAGTTCCGTCAGCCCACCGGTCGGCGCCAGCGATACGGTCTTCCTGACCTTCTTTATACCCAGCTTTTTAGCCAGAAGCTCAGCGGTCTGCACCGCCCTCAGGTAGGGACTGGAAACCACGGCGTCCACCACCCCGGTTATTTTTTTCAGGCCGGCGGCGCCCTTCTTCATTTTTTTTACGCCTTTGGCCGTAAGCGGCCGCCCGGAATCCGGCCGCCCGGTCAGCGCGTACTTTACCTTATCCCCGGCCAGGCCGTGCCGGACGAATATTAATTTCATAACTCACATCCCTTTTGTCGACTGACGGGGATATGATAGCAAAACAGAAAAGACCGGGGCCTTATTTTTATTATAATTCAGAGATGAACAAGAGGGCGGTCACAATGGGCCTGTGGAACAAAGTGCTGGCTAACGCCAGGGCGCGGAAGCTTTTCGCGGACGGGGACTCCATCCTGCTGGCCGTCTCCGGTGGGCCCGATTCGGTGGTCATGCTGGATTTCTTCGCGGGGCAGGCCAGGGCGCACAGGCTGGAACTGCATATCTGCCATATCAACCACAAGCTGCGCGGCAAACTTGCCGACGCGGACGCGGCCTTCGTAAAAAGACTGGGCGCGGAATACGGCATTGAGCCCACCATACTTTCCGCGGACGTGAAAGCGCTCGCCGGAAAGACCGGGGCCGGCATTGAACACGCCGCCCGCGGCGCCCGCTACAGGCTGCTTTCGCTGACGGCCCTTAAGAAAAAATGCCGCCTTGTGGCCACGGCCCACCACGCCGACGACCACGCGGAAACGATCATTTTAAATTTATTGCGCGGCACCGAGCCTAAAGGGCTTCTTGGCATACCGGCGAAACGGGAACTTTGCCGCAGGGGCAGGGTCAGGGTGGAGCTGATCAGACCGCTGCTCGCGGTCTCAAGGCGGGAGATAGAAGGCTACCTCGCGGCCAACGGCCTGGCGTCCAGGAAGGACCACACCAACGACGACGAGTATTATACCCGCAACTGGGTGCGCAAAACGCTCCTGCCGCTGATGCTGAAAAAACAGCCGCGCCTGCGCGAGCACTTAGGCGAGCTCTCGGAAAAACTCTCGAAGGTATTAAAGAGCCGGCCCTAGGGCCGGGCGCCTGTCCCCGGGCCCGCTAACTCCAGCGGTGATGCAGCTCTACCAGCCCCTCTTCCGGCATCCGGCGGAAGTGCGCCGGGCGGTCCTCGTAAAGAACGCCGTCGTTATCCCTTTCCACCACGAACTTGTAGGCGATGGTCTTTCCGGCGCTTTCCCTGAGCGGCAGGTGCCCAAGCCACATGTTCGCGTTTATGTATTCCAGCAGAAAGGCTTTTTCAAGGTCCCAGTTCCCCAGTTCGGGGCAGTTGCCCGTCACTTTCACGCGCTGCCCGAAAGCCGTGGCGAAGCCGTTCAGCATGAAAGATATCTCCAGGGCGGCTTTTTCCCGGACCGGGGCGCAGTAGGAGAGCACGAAAGAAGTATCCCGCCCCAGCCTGAGCCCGTTTATGCGGCCGTCCTTCACCGTCGCGGCGCGGTCCGAAAGTACGTCCTTATAAATGCCGTCCGGCAGTTCTATGGTTTCAAGGTTCACGGCGGTGTCGGCCCCGCGGTTAAAGACCGCCAGGCAGCAGCTGCCGCGGTAAACCCGGGTATAGGCGTAGACGTCCGGCGAAAGGTATTTCTGCCTGTGGCTGCCGCTCTGCACCGCCCTGTTCTCCCTCCGCACCGCCGCCAGTTTTTTAACGGTAAGGAAAGCCGGGGTGGAGGTATCCCAGCTAGCCATCATGGGCCTGTTGTAAGGGTCGGTCCCGCCGTTGGTATCGTTATGCAGGTACTGCTCGGTGCCGTAATAGACGCAGGGCGTGCCGCGGCAGGTCAGTATCAGGGCCAGCCCCATATCCACCCGCGCCGGGGAAGCCCCGGAGGACATAAAGCGCGGCATATCGTGGTTGTCCAGGAAAGTCACCAGGTGGCGGCAGTCGTCAAAACACTGGTCCTTGGCGAAAACATCGTTTACGAGCGCGAACCCGGCCCCGGCCCCGCGGGCCAGGCACTCCTCCAGCCCGCGCTGCAGCGCGAAGTCAAGCATGCCCATCCCGCTCCGGTTGGCGAACTGCACCGACGGGTAATCGTAGCAGCCGCCCTGGAACCATTCCCCGAAAATAAAAAGGTCCGGGCGGTGGAAGAGCATATCCGAGACGAACTCCTGCCAGAACCAGAGCGGCATGTGCTTTACCGTATCCACGCGGAAAGCGTCCACGCCCTTGTCTAGCCAGAGCCTCATGGAGTCCTTGATGTAGGTGCGATAGCCTATGCGCGACTCGTTAAAATCGGCGAGGCCGCAGAGCTCGCCGTTCTCCACCTGCGCCGCGTTGCTCCAGTCGCGCACGCCGCCGTCGCGGTGATACCAGCCCAGGCGGTCGTCCTCGTAGGAAGTAAGGAGCTTTCCGTCGTCGTAAATTTCGCCCTTGCCGGGGCAGCCGCCCATGTCGGGGCGCTGCGCGGGGCTGGAGTGGTTGCAGACGATATCCAGCACCATGCGCATTCCCTTCCCGTGCATGGACTTCACCAGCCTGTCGAAGACCGTATCGTCGGAGGCGAAGACCCTCACGTCTTCCGGCTTGCCGACCAGGTGCTCGTCCAGGCGCTTGAAATCCTTGGCCCAGTAGCCGTGATAGGCCGCCATTCCGCGTCCCTCCACGTCCACCAGCCCGTCTATCTGGTCGAACAGCGGCGTCAGCCAGACGGAGGAGCAGCCCAGTTCCTTTATATAGTCAAGCTTCTCCAGCACGCCGTCCAGGTCCCCTCCCCAGTACTTGGACCAGTCGGAACGGGAGGCGTCGTGCGAAGCCGGATTATACCCGTCGTCGTTGGCCTCGTTCCCGTTGCGGAACCTGTCCACCACCGCGAAGTAGATTACACTGTCGTTAAAAGGGCGCATGGTTCTCCTCGGTGTTGCGCTACAGTTTAAGCCCCGGCTTGCCGCCGGGAGTATCATAGTCCCCGAATAGGGGGAGGTCGGTCACTTCGTCCATGGCCTTGCGCAGGGCGGCAAGGCTGAAGGGTTTTTTCAGGAAGCGCAGTTTGGGGTCCGCCTTCGCCAGGACGCGCCCTTTTTCCAGTTCCAGGCCGCTCCAGAGTATAAAGGGCGCGGCGGCGTATTCCGGCATGGCGCGGGCCTTGCAGTAAAGTTCTACGCCGTCGAACCCCGGCATGTTTATATCGGAGATTATAAGGTCCGCGCGGGCCTCTTTTATCTGTTTCAGCAGTTCGGACCCGCCGGCCGCCAGCGTAACCTTATGGCCCTCGTGCTCCAGGTAGGGGACCAGCATGGCAAGCAGGTTCTGGTCGTCGTCGGCTATGATTATGTTCATGCCCCGTCGCCCCCGGCTTCGTTTATAAGCGGCTGCGGGTAGCCTATCGGCAGGACCTTTATTTCCCCGGTGTTCTTCTGGGCGTGCGCGGCCATCAGGCCGGATTTGGCGAAACCCAGCGTAAGCGTCAGCCTGGCGATCACGAACACGCCGCTGTGGTGGCCGGTGTCGGGGCTCAGGCCGGAAGGGATATCCACGGCGATTATGGGCCGGCCGCTCTTGTTCATAAGCTGGATAACCCGGTGGACCGGGCCTGTAGGTTTGCCCACCACGCTTACGCCCAGCAGGGCGTCCAGCAAAATGTCCGCGGCCGCAAATTCCGCGGCGAGGGGATCCAGGTCCCCTTTTTCGGTCATCAGCACCGGCACGCCGGCGGCTTTCGCGGCTTCTATATTTT
>JAJZVJ010000100.1 GCA_021845705.1 bacterium | reverse complement strand
TTCCGATCTGAGCAGGCGCCGGACCCCAGCCTGCCCCCGGATATCTCGATAACCAGCTTCCGCAGGGGGTCACGGTATTGTATCGCATTGTCGATAAGATTGCAGAACACGTGCACCAGCTTGTCAGGATCGGCAACGCAGGCCGGAAGGTCCCCTATCTTTACCTCCGCACCGGCTTCTTTCAGCTGGAAATACGTATTCTTTACCGCGTCGGAGACAAGTTTATTCATATCCACCGGCTTCGGCTTCATTTCCACGCTGCCAAAGCGGGCTACCTTCAACAGGCCGTCTATTATGGCGTGCATGTTCTCGACGCCCGAGACGATAAACCGCAAAGCCTCCGGTATTTTTTCGCCAAGCAATTTATTAAGCCTGGCCGATTCTTTGCCCTCCGCTTTTACCAGGGAAAAAACCTCGCCGGAATACCCGAGGAGATTTTCGGAGAAACCCTTGATATTCGTTAACGGCGTGCGCAGCTCCTGCGAGGTTATACAGAAGAAGTCCGCCAATTCCTGTTTTTTATTCTTCACTTCCAGGGAAGCCGCTCCCAGTTGCGCCACTTTATCCTGCAGTTTCCCGAATATAACCTCGTTATATTCCTTCAGCTCTTCTCTTTTGGACGTCTGCGGCTTGGCGGGCGCGCCGCCGGTCCCGCTATGCCCCTGCGCCAGGACCTCGCGCACCGCCGCTTCCAGGACATCTATCTTCCCGGTCTTGATGACGAAGCGGTCGGCCCCGAGGCTGAGGGCGAAGCGCTGAGCCCTGGGATCGGTATAGGTGGCGGTGTAGAAGATCAAAGGGATACGCTTAAGCCGGGCGTCCGCTTTCCAGCTCCGGCACAGTTCAAAACCGTCCATGACCGGCATCAGGATATCGGTGATGACCAGGCCGGGCGGTGTCCGGCGCGCCAGTTCCAGCGCCGCGGAACCGTTCTTTGCCGTGCGCACGCCGTAACCGGCCTCATTAAGCACCGTTGTCAGCAGGTTAAGGTTGTCGTTATTATCGTCAACAATAATAATATTTACCGTCTTTTTCTTTCTCATAAACTCCCTCCGTCGAACGGCGCTCTATCTGCGCCGGCGCGGCCCCCTGCGGGGCCGGTTGTCCCGATCCCGAGCCGCGAAGGTACCGGCTTGAAAACGTAAATAATGCCCGGGCCGGCTTTTATAGTCCTTATCCCGGTCAGCGCCGCCCGTACCATTCAAGCAGGGTCGTGACGATATTCCCCTGGGTCTGCGTATTGGTGAGCTCGGTCTGTATCGCCAGGTTGGAAGCGATGCGTTTCCTGAGCTGCACCCCGGTACTTAGCCCGTCGGAACCCACCTGGAGCGTCGCTCCTCCGGGGAGGCGTAATTTCACGGTGTAGGCCCTGGAGACGGGGTCATAGCCGACGTATTCCACGGGCGTGGAAGCCAGCAGGTACAACGAGGCCAGGCCGAAAGCGCTGTTGGCCACGGCCGTCTGGGCGTTGGCCGCGCTAGACTGCTGGTCGGAGTCAAGTTCGCTGGGAGATTTGCCGAAAAGCAGCATGGCCATGATATCGGCCTGGTTCCTCGGCGGGTCGCTCTCGAACCTGACCTGAGGCTTCTGGGCGGTCCCCAGGAGACGGATGAAGATCTTCGCCTCGGCGGTTTTATAAACGACCAGTCCGTCGAGGTCCATTACGGGGGAACCGGCGCGGCCGGTGAACCTGACATGGTCTACGGACGCGACACGGCGGAAGATCTCGGCCCGGAACGGCCTGATCTCCGCCGTCCCCTCCATACCAGCCTTCGGTATTTTTATATTTAAATCCAGCGATACGGGGATCGGGTCCTTGGCCAGGTTAGAGTACAGAATGGCGGGCTTAACGGTCTTGACATGTATTTCCGACCGGAACGACGCGGAACTTTTTACAGGCTGGCCGCTCTCCCTCCCGCGGGCCAGGGCCGCTTTGTCCAGTTCCGGCCCGCTCTTAATGCGGCTGTCAGGCATGAACGCGGCCATCCCTTTGATGTCTATCCGCGGGAGCTGGAGCGCGATCTCCTGCAGAACTACGTCCTCTTCATCCTTGAAGGAACGCCCGGGGGTCCAAAGCCCGTACGCGGACACTTTCCCGTCAACTTTAAACTTAAGGGCCTGCCGGCCCGCGGCAAGCCCGCTTACCAGCGCGTACTCGAAATCCTGAGGGTCCTTGCGGGAGTCGCCGCTCCCTTTAAGAGAGACGGTCAGCGGCCCGCGGAATACGTTGAACGGCGCGGGCACGGAATACTGGGTCCGCGCAAGATACGCGGCCAGATCCTCGAACCTGCCCACACTAAGCACCAAGTCCAGCTTGTGGCTGATATCCAGGTTCTGCAGGCGGCTGGCGCGGCCGGAGAACTTGCCTTCGAAACTGCCGGAAAACTCATACCAGAACTTGGCTGGTTCGACCGTTACCGCCACATCCGCGTCGAAATGATCCCTCTCCAGAATACCCGGGGTGGAGCGGGCGCTTAACGCCAGCCTGCCCTCCAGCGTTTTGGCGAGGCCGCGCCCCGCGCCCCTGACGCCGAAAGCCTCCGGTTCCAGCTCGACACTGCTGTCTATTTTCAGCGTTTCCCATTCGGTGGAATCTTTCTTGAGACGGGCCCCGAACGTGAAATGCTTGAGCTGGAGGCTTTTAACGGGCCCGGATGCCGCCCAAACCCCGGCCGAACCGTTCAGGCTCAGGTCCCGGCCGTTCTGTGAACCCTCCATGTCCGCCTCGGCCCGCCGCCCCGGCATGCGCGCGGCGGCGCTCAACCTGAAGACCATGGCAGAGGTCCCTTTTTCCTCCACCCTGGTCCGGAACCTGGCGTTTACCCCCTCCGCCTTAAGCTGACCCCGCGCGTCCAGGTAGGTGAACTCCCCGCCTTTCAGAAGATCAGAGGCCAGGGAGGCCGCGCCGCTGTAATGCCTGGTAACGCTCCCGGAGCTGGACACCACTTCCACCCTGAGCGTCAGCGGCCTGTCCCCCTCGAGGCCCAGGTTAAGGTGGAGTTCCCCCCGGAGAGCACCGCCGGCGCCCGCGATCTTATTGGCCGGCAGATCCACCCTCAGCACTTCAAGCTTCAGGCCGCGCAGGGCCGGCGGTATCAGGTTCGGCAGGCTGGTGGGCAGGCCCGCGCTCTTTTTAGGGACAGCTGCCTGCCTGCTCCCGCTCCGGTCCACTGTCAAATGGTCTCCGGAGACTATTAACCTGGAGATCCTGGTAAGTTTCACGCCCCAGAAATAGAGCCGCACGTTCAGCCTGACGTCCAGGCTCTTCAGGCAGCCCTCAGCCCCCGCGGCCGTATTTTCAAAGCAGAGGTCGCCGGCCTGAAGCCGGATCTCTTTCTCGGGAAAGCTGACCGAGCGGATGCCGAAGGCCAGAGTTTTCCACCGGGGGTGCCAGGCGGCACCGAAAACGTTCGCCGCCTTGGCCATGGTGCGCGTCGTAAGGAACCATTGCGGCTCCGCGACCAGCGCCACCGCCGCCAGCAGCAGCCCGGCCAGCAGCGCGCCGACCGTAGCGGCAAGAACGAGGCTGAGTTTTTTGAGCAGGCGCATCAGAACTCCGTCCCCAGGCTCAGGAATAACCGCCACTGCCGGGGCATGAGGACCTCGGCGGAGGGGTCCCGCCGCCATACGATGCCGCGCGCCAGCGTGGTCCGGATCGAACCCACCGGCGAACGCCAGCGAAGGCCCAACCCCGGGGAAAAATATACGTTCGGGTCCAGGCGGGCGGAGCGCCGGCCGCCCATCGCGGCGTCCAGGAAGACAAGCGGCTGCAGTCCGTGCGGCAGGACGTCCCCCAGCCTCAGCTCCACGCCGTCATAGACCGAAGTCAGCAGGCCCGCGGAATCGGCGGGGATCTTGTTCAGCCCCGCGCCCCGCAGGTCCGCGTCGCCGCCCATAAAAATGCGCATATCCAGCGGGATCTCCCCGGAGGCCAGAAAGGAGTTCTTAACCAGCGTGGTCTGCGCAAGATAGCGCGTAGCCAGCACCAGCGCCGGGGGATGATAGCCGCCCAGGTTCCAGATATGCTCGCCCTGCAGGCTCAGCAGGTGCGCCGTTATCGACGATTCCAGGCCGGCCACCCGGGACTTGGACTTTAAAGCGACCCTCCCGCCTGTCTGCGGGTCGCCCGCGTAGTATTCGAACAGGTGGTCGCGCAGTTCCAGCTGGGTCTCGAAGGCGGGGTAGCTGGTTACGGGCCCAAGCCCCCGGATAGTGTGCACATACACCAGCGCCGGGCCCGCGGAGAACTCCCCGCGCAGGCTCTTGCTGTCCCAGCTGAACCCCGGAAGCAGGGCCAGTTCCGCATTCATGGCCTCATACTGCGGTTCGTTCTGGCGCCCGAAGGTCAGTTTCGGCATGATATAGATCCGCGAGGCCCGCCCCATAAAGTAGCGGAAATCCGCGCTGGCGGTCTGCTCGCGAAAGGAGGCGTAAAGCAAGGCTTGCATTGAGTTGCTGCGCGCCCCGAGACGGGAATTCCGCCACTGCGCCTTGCCGATGAAGTAACCGTCGGTGTCGAAACCGACTCCGAGCTTGTACACCTGCGGTTTGCCGGCGACGACCCGCTCGGTGATGACCATGCCGCTGGTGGAACAGTTTACTTCGAAATAGGTGTTCAGGAACAGCGAATCGGCCATGGTCCGCTGCGCTGTCAGGTCCAGAAGCCTGGAGTCGAAACGCTGGCCGCGTTTAAAAGCCTCGTAGCGGCTGAAGATCTGCGGGTACAACTCCTCCGTTTTTTTCGGGCGGATATGCGCGAACTGGTAGATCTCACCCGGCCGGACATCGGCCGAAACCTCTCCGGTAGTCCCGTTGCCCCGCATTTCTATTACAGGGCAGGCGTAACCCCGGTTCTGGAGCGCGCCGAGCAGGGCGGCCTTTGCCGTGTCAAGCAGATTAGGCGTCATCGGCTGGCCTCTGATATTGCGCAGTTTGCGGGGATTTATCTCCGAGGGCAGGCCGGTCGCGGTGAAGGCTTTTACAAAGGTTTTAGCCCCGGCGTCGACATTAAGCAGGTTCGGGCCCTGGGTGAACTTTGGTTCCTGGTAGCCCCGCTGCTGAAGGAAGGCCCGCAAAAAGCTCTCGGCCTGGTTGAAAGGGATCTGCCCCCAGCCTTCCGTATGCGGGTCCCCGCAGACCAGGCGGGTCTCCATATCATTCAGGTCTATCCTCTCCTTGCCGGAGAATTGTATCTGCGGACAGGGCCCGGCGGCGCGGGCGGGAACGGCCGCCAGTGCGCAGAAAATGGCCAAAACGACCAGGGCCGGCTGAATATTGCAACTGTCCGTATCAAGCATAAAAGCCGTTATCCCGGGCGAAAAGCGCCGGCCGGGAGTAAGCGGAACTCCCGGTATCCGCCCCGGTTCCGGGACCGGTATATTCCCTAAGCCGGCGGCAGGCTTCCATCCGGCGCTTCGGGCCCGAGCAGGACGGCTATCCACCGCGTGCTCTCATGGTTCTCGCACAGGAACTTCAGCGTCATGGTGAACGGCACGCACAGCACCGCGCCCATCAGGCCGAGCATTCTTCCCCAGAAGACGAGCGAGAGAAATACTACCAGCGTGGACAACGACATCTTGCGCCCGACGAGCTTCGGCCAGACCACGTTGCCTATCGTGAACTGGATCAGCACATAGCCGGCGGCCACGAGCGCGGCGCGGCCGGGCCCGAACAGCACAAGGGTGAGACTGACCGCGGGGATCGCCGCGATGATGGAGCCGACATGCGGTATATAAAGGAGCATAAAGGCAAGAAAGCCCCAGAGGACCGGGGAGTTCACCCCGAGGACGGTCAGCATTATCCCGATCAGGACGCCGGCGGTCAGGTTGAGCCCGGTAGCGACCAGCATGTAGCGCTGGATATCGTCCACGAACTTCGTGAACTCGGGGAATTTCTCCCTGGGGTCGCCAAGTACGGCGCGGAGCTTGACCGGGAAACTGGAAGCCTCGAGCAGGATGAACAGCACCGTAAGCAGGATCAGGACTATGTTCGAGAGCGCCGAGCCGAGCCCGCCCAGCAGACTGACGGCCAGCGTCATTACCGCGGCCGGGTTGAGATACTCGAGCAGGGCCTTGTCCGTGACGTGCAGGCCCCGGTCCGCCAGCAGCGCCCGGAGCACCGGGACCTGTCCCTGTATCCGCTCCTGATAGGCCGGCATGTCGGCGCTGAAGCCGCCGAGGGACGTTGCCACAAGCCCGGTCCCGCCCAGCAGGAGAACGATCAGGACCAGCAGCACGAGCAGCACCGCGGGGACATGCGGAACGCGTTTGCGCTCAAGCCATTGCACCAGCGGCGTACCGAGCACGGCGAGGAAAACTGCTATAAGGGAGGAGACCAGGGCCGACTGCGCCTGGTTGATGCCCTAGATGATCACCACGAGCGCGGCCGCTATAAAAAGGAAGCGTGTACCGCCGGGAAGATAATTCCGTTCATTCATGGGCAGATACTTCCTGGTTCATTACGCTCATTTCCGTTCTTTCGGCGCTTATCCTCCGCCATCCCCGAAAGAATGACCGAGCCTATTTCACTATCAGGTCATTCTTTACGTCTTTAACACCTTTAACGCTCTTTACGAAATCGGCCGCTTTATCCACCGTCTTCTGGGAATCCACGAAACCGCTAAGCTGCACTACGCCCTGGTAGGTTTCTACGCTGATCTGGAAAGACTTAAAAAGATCATCCGCCGCAAGCAGGGATTTGGCCCTGGCAGTGATGACCGAATCGTCGATATATTCTCCCGCGCTTTCCCGCGGCTGTGTTGTCGCGCAGGCCGCGAACGCGCCGGCCATAGCCGCGACCATCGCCAAACGTACCAACATGTTCATCTTTTTCATAACTATCCCTCCTGCAGCCGCATTTATAACTATTTTCGCGCGCCGCGGTCTGTGCTAGTCTATGGTCATCCGGTTCTTTACGCGCTTGACCCCGTTCACGTCTTTTACCACCCTGGTAACCAGTTCTTTTTCAGCCGCGGTCCGTGCCCGGCCGCCCACCGTAACCACCCCGTGCCTGGTCGCTATAGTAGTATAGACGCCGCTGGTGGAATGATGGAGCAGCAAAGCCATCCTTACAAGGGCCGCCACGGAAACATCGTCTATCTTTTCACCGGTGGTCCGGACCGCCGCTTTGGCGGGCGCGGCCACGGTCATCTCGTTCCTGAGGCCTTTTATTCCCTCGACATCCTTCGCGTATTCTTCGGTAAGTTCCTTCTGCGCGGGGCTCGCCGCGCTGCCCCGCAGCGTGACAACTCCGTCTTTGACGTCGACTTCGGTAGTATCGGCACTTACGCTCCGGTGGAACAGCAGCGTGGCTTTCACTTTGTCGTGCAGCCAAGCGTCCGAGTTGGCCGTGGGCGAAGACCCTTTTACCTCAAGCCTGTTGTCCACGCTCTTCACTCCGGGGATATCCGCTATGGTCTCCTGGGCGAGCGATCTATGGAAGTATTCTTCTACGAGCCCCGTCATGGTGACGTGCCCGTCCTTGGACTCAAGCCTGACATCGTCCCCCTTGAGGTAATTGTTGAATACATACGACCGCCGGGCGGATTCTATGATGCGGACATCGAGTTTAGCCGCGTGCGCGGGCGCGCTGAACGCCAGCAGGCCCGCGGCCAGCAGAGTTATGGAATATGCTGCTTTCATGTTATGTTCTCCTTAATTACAACTGTT
>JAJZVJ010000099.1 GCA_021845705.1 bacterium | reverse complement strand
AGCGCGGCGTAAGGGGCGGATAAGCCCCGCGGCGGCCGCGCTGAACCCCGGGAAGCGGCGGGGCTACCCCTACTCGTTCTCCCGCAGGTTCAGGCGGCGGACCTTCTTGTCTTCCGTCATCAATATCACCTGCTTGCCTTTTATGACCCCGGAAACACCCGGGACAAGTTTTTTCCTGGCGTCGAGAAGACGCCCGGCCTTAAGCGTATAAACGGAACCGTCGGCATAGCGCAGCAGGGCCTGGCGCCCGCGTGAATCTTCCATTATGCCGGTCAGGGTAAGCGCGTAAACCGTGAAAGTGTCCTTCTCCACCGCCGCTGCCGGGGAAGCTCCCTTGGGCCTGGCGGATACCCCTTTCTGGTCCCCGAAAACGGTGGCGGGGACCATCGGGTCGCGCGGGTTGACCGGTTTGTAGACCTGGTCCACGGTGGCGGCGGGGGTGGAAACGGCGACCTGGGCCGCCGCGGGAACGGCACAGGCGAGAAAAAGAATGGTCAGCGTAAGGCGCATAATTTAGCCGTTATACTGGTAAGCCGCCAGCGTGAACTGGGCGTTCACCGTGGTTTCGGAACCGGAAGTCGCCGTCATACTAAGATTCTCCGAAGTAAGAATGCGCTCTTCGAGCCCGAGCGCGGTCAAGAAGCGGGCCACGCCGCCGTAAGTCCCGTTCAGATTGATGGTATAGGTCACTTTTGTGAAATACTCCACCTTAGCCTGGGTTAAAGGGGTTATAGCGGTAATGTTCACCTTGTATTTGCGGCTGAGCGTGTAAATGGTGCGCAGCAGGTCGGGGATCCTGCGCTCGCTGGGCAGTTTCTTGACGGCGATCTCCCTTTCCGCTTTAAGGCTGGCCAGCCTGGCCTCAAGGTCCTTGTATTTCGCCTTCTGCATCCTGGCCTTGTTTATGTCGGACTCCATCGATGCCACCTTCTGCGAGTTCTCCGTAATCTGCCTGGACATGGGCAGCCAGAAGTACGCAAGGTAAAGCCAGATGAACAGGGCGCCGAAAAGCACCCCCGCGGCTATCTGGCCCATCTGCTCCTTGGTGAGTTGGATCTGGTTCATAGTTCTATTTGTAAGCGTATTTCACCGTGATCTGGACGGTGAAGGTTTTTCCCGAGTCGGTATCCCTGACCGCAATGGCCCCTATCCCCACCTCGGAATAGGGCCCGGCGGTCTCGAGCGAATTTATCCAGTACGCCAGGTCGTAGGCGGAATTGGAATTCACGGCCAGGGTCACGCTCACCACCCCGCCCGACAGCGTGGTGGCCACGCTGTTGAACCAGAGGGTCGCGGGCAGGTCGCTGGTGAGGTCCTGCAGGAAATGGGTATAAATGAACCGGCCCTTGTTGATGCTGTTAATGGAATCCAGGTATTTCTGCACCTCGGCTATCTGCACCTCTATGGCCTTGACCGCGTCCACGTCCTTCTGCAGCAGCACCATTTCGGCCTGGCGCTTGGCAAGGGCGGCTTCTATGGTCTTGGCCCGCGTTATATGCCAGACCGAGGCCAAAGCCACGGTAGCGGCCACAACGACCACGGCAAGCACGATCTTGGCGATGACCACCTTGCGGTTTATCTTGGCAATGTACTCGGGCGGAATGAGGTTTATTTTTATCATTCGTCCCAATCCCTCATCTTGCGCAGCGCAAGGCCGGCGGCCACGGCCAGGGCGGGCAGCACGTCCTTGGGAATATTTTTCTGGGCGTCGGGCAGGAAAGAAAGCGGGTTGACTATCTCCACCGGCACCTTGAATTCCCCGGACAGGAACTTATGCATGTTGCCGAGGTTGGCCATGCCGCCGGAGAGCATTATCCTGGAAATGGAATGGTCCACGCCCTGGGACAGGTAAAAATCTATCGAGCGGGAAACTTCAGTGTAAAGGTCCTTAAGCACGCCGGCCGCCGCCTTGGAAACGGCTATCCCGTCCCGGTCGAAGTTCTCTATGGCGGCCTCTTTATCCTCGTCCGAAACCAGGACGGAGCGGCTTTTCTTCAGAGCGTCGACCGCCGCGGTGTCCGCCTTGAGGGACTTGGCTATGGCCTTGTCGAAAGTGGCGCCGGCGATAAAGATGTCCCGGACCACGCGCGTGACGCCCTGTGAAATGATGGAGAGGTTGGTGACCTTATGCCCTATGTTGAGCACCAGCACGGAGCTTTTCTCCTCCTTGGGCGCCAGGCGGTCGTACAGCGTTTCAAGCGCGAAGGAATCCACGTCCACGATGAGCGGGTCCAGGTCCGCGCCGGCTATCATATCTATCTTGTCCTGCACGGCTTCCCGCTTGGCGGCCACCAGCACCGTTTCCATCTTCGGGTCGCCGTCTTCGGAAGAATCGTTAAGGATGCTGTAGGTGAGGTTGACATCCTTTATATCGAAAGGGATAAAAGGCTCGGCCTCGACGCTGATGGTCAGGGACAGTTCCTTCTTTGTAAGTTTAGGCAGCTTTACGTAACGCACTATGACGGCGTTGCCGGAGATGGAAGCCGCGGTATGCTTGGCCTGTATGTTCTTCTTTTTGAGATAGTTCTTTATTTCCTCGGAAATTATCAGCTTCCTCTCTTCCGGCGGAACGTCCGGCTTTATGGCCAGCGGGATATAGCCCCAGTCCTTGAGCTTGAAAACTTTTTTCTCTTCGGTAAAACAGATTATTTTCACGGCATAGCTGCCGATATCTATGCCTATGATATCCTTAGGCGGGAACATCTTTTTCACTAAATTTGAAAGCATCTGATCTTAAAAAGCCTCCGGCGCCCTGTCCGCGCGCACCGCCAAAACCTCGTTTCACAGTATAGAACAATTATATTAAATAATTATTACAAAGAGCGCAATACCTGTCAACAGCGCGGCGGCCGCGGGCGCGCCGCGCGGGCACGGGCTGTTTTAAGCCGGTCCTATTTGCTTAAATATCCGTATGCTGAAAGGAGCTTTTATCGGTGACCCCGGCGCCCGCTGCCTTACGCCCGCCGCTTTTAACGGCAAAGATCTCGCCATCTCCGCTTTTTTCCGGCCGGGAGCCCCGGGAAAAAGACAGGCCTTCCCCGACCGGGCGAAGGAATACCTGAACCTGAAAAGCCTGTTCGAGACCGAAATGCAGCTGGATTTCGCGGCCATAAGCCTCCCGCCGGTGGAAAGCGCCGGGGCGATAAAGCTTGCGCTTGAACGCGGGCTGCACGTTGTCTGCGAGCCGCCGTTCTGCCTCTCCAGCGCGGAGTTCGAAAAACTGCGCGCCGCCGCCGAGCGGGCGGAAAGGACCATCTTCCCGCTGCAGCCCTGGGAACATTCCGCTTCTTGGCTGGCGCTGGACAAGGCGATAACCCGCGGCCTCGCCGGAAAAATAAATTTCGCCGAGGTCCAGGCGCTGGTCCCCGGCCCGCCCCCCGAGGAAGGCGCGGCGGGCGCGCTGGGCTGGCAGGCTTTCTCGATGCTGCTGGGCATGGTGCGGCGCCCGCCCACGGCGATAGAGGCCAGGCTTGAGAAAGGCACCGCGGCTTTCCACGCGCACTTCGGAACGGCCGACGGTTTCGTGCACATCGCCCGCGGCGCCCACGCGCCCCGCCTGCGCGCGGCGGCGGCCGGAGATAACGGCCGCCTGGAAATAGACGGCAAGCTTCTGCGGCTAGATATCAGGGACCTGCCGACCGAAACCGTGGAATTGCGTTTTGAACTTGCGCCGGGAGCCTGCCACCCGGAATGGCTGGCGGCGGAGCTTTCCGATTTCAGGAAGGAAATAACGGGAGAATTGCCGCGGGGCGCCGGTCTGCGCAACGCGAGATACTGCGTAAAACTCCTGCGGAACGCATCCTACTCGGCGGCGGTCAGATCCGCCGCCGTGCCGCTTTAGATAAACCCCGTTTTCCAGATAATATGAACCGGCCGCCGCGCCTTTCCCGGCCCGAGATGCGCGCGGCCGGCCCGCGGGAGGCCCGGTCTTATTGTTTTTTAGCGGTGTTCTCGGCGCGGAAGGCGCCCACAAGGAACTTGCTGATCTCCTCGCTGGCCCCATACACCTGGAGCCCGGCCCTTACGAGGAAAAAAAGCGTAAAACCCAGGAAGACGGCCTGGTAGGCCCACTCGAAGCCCTCGATAAAGGGAAAAACAGCGTCCTGGAAGGCGTAATAGGCGAACATCAGCGACAGTATCTTTATCACGCTGCGCACGAACGAGCCCGCGCCCGGCATGAAGTCAAGTATCCCGTCGGCGGCCGGCGAGGCCTCCGCCCCGAACTTCACGAACAGGATGACCCCGAGCAGCGAAACCACGGCGTTAAGAAAAACGCCGACCGGCAGTTTCTGGCTGATGAACGGCAGGGACCTCGCGTAGGGCAGGCCCTCCACGAAAAAGCCGATGGCGAACAAAGTGAAAAGCCCCACCAGCGTTTTAACGGTTTTTATCAGCAGGCTCCACAAAAGTTCTTTTTTTTCCATAACTAAGGCCGGGGCCGCGGCAGGCGCCGCGCGGACCGGCACCCTTGAAATCTAACAAAAAACCATACACCACCGCAAACCGCCGGGGCCGGCCGCCGGGACCCTTCCGGGCCGGGGCGCCGGCCGGCCTTGATTTATAAATATGAATAGAATATATTATTATTGAAAGTCCCGTTCCTATTGTGCTAATATAAAGACTTGAACGCGGGCCCCCGCGGGCCAATCGCAGTGGAGGAAGAAATCATGATAGTAGAAAGAACAGAATACAAGGGCCAGCCGGTCCTCATACTCAAGAGGAACGAGAACGACAAATACCCGTTCTCCTTCGGCCTCTCCAAGGCGCGCCTCATCATAGAGGGCTTTGAAGAAATAAAGAAATTCGTGGCGGAGAACGACAACAAAGAAGAGAAGAAATAGTTCTCTCCGCTTTGGTCGCGTAGATAAATGCCGTCAAAAAAAGAACTGGCTATCGCCGGGTTTTATGACGGCATTTATCGTTTTTACGGCACAGTTAACTCCCTGCTCACCCTGGGCCTGGACCGCTGGTGGCGGGCCAGGGCCGCGGCGGCCGCGAGGGAACGCGCGCCGGCCGCCGCGGCGGCGCTGGACGCCTGCTGCGGCACCGGGGACTTCTCGCTGGCGCTGGGGAAAGCTTTCGGCCCCCGCCTCAAGATCACCGGCGCAGACCTTAGCGCGGCCATGCTTTCGGCCGCCGGAGAAAAGAACCCGGGCATGAAATTAGTGCGGTCCGAGGCCAAGGAACTGCCCTTCCCCGACGGCAGCTTTGACCTGGTCACCATAGCGTTCGCCACCCGCAACCTCAACATAGACGAAGAAAAACTGCTCGCGGCCCTGCGCGAGTTCCGGCGCGTGCTGAAACCCGGCGGACTTTTTGTGAACCTTGAAACCACCCGCCTGAAAAACCCGGTACTCTGGTTCTTAATGAAGGTCTATGTAAGGACCGTGATAGGCCTGCTCAACCTGCTGGCGCCGAAAAGCCGTTCTTCCTATTCTTTCCTCAAGGACACCATCCTGGATTTTTATTCCGCGGACGAGTTCTCTTCGCTGCTGCTGGCCGCCGGCTTCAGCGCGCCTTCATATAAAATACTCTTCCCGGGCGCCGTAGCCGTCCATACGGCTCTCGCCTAGTCCCCCCCGACCCTCAGCCTGTTCCTGATCAGCTTAAGCGCCACGAAAGATTCGCGCTCCCGCTCCTCGAGCGACCCGCCGAGGAAAGCTATTGTCTCGCGGCAGTCGGGGATGACTTTCTTGGAAAGGGCGTTGCAGCGCCGCTGCGTTTTTTTTATTTCAAGTTCCAGGCGCGCGGCGGCCGTCTCAAGCCCCGCCAGCTCGGCAAGCCGGGGCAGGGCGGAACTGAATCCCCGCATAGCCGCGTCCGTCCCGGCCGCGGTCCCTCCGGGGCCGAAGCGCGCGCCCGGCGTCTCCGCCGGGGCCGAAGCCTCGGGGATCCTTACCCCCATAAGCCGCCGCTCTTTTATCCCTACCCTATCCCCGGCTTTCACGCCGGCGGCAGCCCTGTCCAGCGCGGAGGACCCGGAATCCAGTCCGGCTTCCCGCAGCGCCGCGCCGGCGCGCTTAATAACGTCCAGTACGCCGGCCCGGACGCGCGCTGCGCGCGCTTTAACGGCCGCCAGTTCCAGCAGCAGCAGCTCCCGTTTGCGGTCCAGCAGGGCGTAGCCTTCTTCGGCGAATTCCAACTGCCTCCGCAGCCCCAGCAGAACGGACTTTGTGACCGGCACGTTCAATAAAGCCATATTTTCCCCCATCCAGGTTTCTTCCCCGCTCTCCCGGTTTTGGATTCCCGGCTCTTATTTCTTCCTGTAATGTTCTTCCAGCATGGCCGCGCTCATCCTGTGCAGTTCTTCCCTCGGCAGCATGGACATCATCTCCCAGCCAAGGTCCAGGGTAAGCCCTATCGGCCTGTCCTCGCGCTCGCCCTGGGCCAGGAAGCGGCTTTCAAACGCTTCCCCGAATTTCAGGTACAGCTTATCCCCTTCGCCCAGCTCTTCCTCTCCTATTATATCGGCGAGGGCCCTGACGCGCTTGACGTACGCGTAGCAGGCGAAAAGCTGGCTGGCGAGCGCCGGATGATCTTCACGCGTATAGCCTTTCCCCACCCCGTCCTTCATCAGCCGGGACAGGCTGGGCAGGCCCGCTATGGGCGGGTAAACCCCGCGCTGGAAAAGGTCCCTGTCCAGAACTATCTGTCCCTCGGTGATATACCCGGTCAGGTCGGGCACGGGGTGGCTGATATCGTCGGAAGGCATCGTCAGGATGGCGGTCTGCGTGATGGAGCCCGGCGAGCCTTCAACACGGCCGGCGCGCTCATAAAGGGAAGCCAGGTCGGAATACAGGTAGCCGGGGTAACCCTTGCGGCCCGGGATCTCCCCCCTGGCGGAACCGGCCTCGCGCAGGCTCTCGCAATAATTGGTCATGTCGGTAAGGACCACCAGCACATGCTGGCCGAGGTCGAAGGCCAGGTATTCCGCCAGCGTCAGGGCGGCGCGCGGCGTAAGCAGGCGCTCGGCCCCGGGCGCGTCCGCGAGCGACAGGAACATCGCCACGCGGGAGAGCGCCCCCGACTCCTCAAAGTCCCGCCTGAAATAATCGGCCACGTCCCTCTTTATCCCCATGGCCGCGAAAACTATAGAAAACTCGGTTTTGTCTCCCGGCAGGCGCGCCTGGCGGACCAACTGCGCGCAGACCCTGTCGTGCGGCAGGCCATTGCCGGAGAAGATAGGCAGCTTCTGCCCGCGCACCAGCGCACTCATGCCGTCAATGGCCGAGATGCCGGTTTGGATGAACTCCCTCGGGTAGCGCCGCGCCACGGGGTTTATGGGGGAGCCGTTCACGTCCCTCCTGTCCCCGGAAAGGGGCGGCGGCCCGCCGTCCGCCGGGCGGCCCAGCCCGTCGAAAACGCGGCCCAGCATGCTCCGCGACACCGGCAGCTTCAGGCTTTCGCCGAGGAAGCGCGCGCGCACCGTGGGGCCGGAAAGCCCTTCGGTCCCGTCCAGCACCTGCACCAGCGCGGCCGCGTCCGAGATCTCCAGCACCCGTCCCACCCGCGGCCGCCCGTCAGGGCCGGTGATCTCCACCAGCTCGTCGAAGCCGACGTCCCTTACGCGCTCGACCACTACGAGCGGCCCCTCAATGCGGGAGGCGCCTATATATTCAAGTCCGCGGTCCGGAACCGCGCCGGCAAAACCGCTCATATTCCCATAATCCTCCGCT
>JAJZVJ010000098.1 GCA_021845705.1 bacterium | reverse complement strand
GTCGTTTGCCGTTGTTGTGATGCGCGGTCGCAAAGCGCTAGGCCTGGGACGACGGGCGCTGCAGCGGAGGGTATTGCTGGCCGGAAGTCTTGGCAACGGTCACCGGCTCCTGAGCGGCCTGCGCGCGGGTAGTGGTAAGGACCTTGCCTATGGCGCCCACCATGCCGGCCACGTCCCCGAGCTCCGCCGGGATTATCATGGTGTTGTTGACTTTGGCGAGTTTCCCGAACTCGCCCAGGTACTGTTCCGCTATCCTTAAGTTGACGGCGTCGACGCCGCCTTTTTCGTTGATGGCGTTGGCGATCTCGCGTATGCCCTTCGCGGTAGCGAAAGCGACGCGCTCTATCTCCTGGCCGCGGCCTTCGGCCTCGTTTATCCGCTTCATCTTTTCGCCCTCTGAAAGAGCTATGGTCTGCTGCTTCTCGCCGTCGGCACGGTTTATTTTCGCCTGTTTGTCCCCTTCGGATTCGGCTATAAGCGCGCGCTTTTCACGTTCGGCGCGCATCTGCTTTTCCATCGCGCCTTTTATGCTTTCCGGAGGGGTAATGTTCTTTATCTCGTGGCGGGTGACTTTAATGCCCCAGGGGAGGGAGGCCTTGTCCACCGCGGCGACTATCTCCATATTTATCTTTTCCCGCTCCTCGAAGGTGCGGTCCAGCTCTATCTTGCCTATCTCGCTGCGCATGGTGGTCTGCGCCAGCTGGGTGGTGGCGAATTCATAGTTGGTAACGCCGTAGGAGGCCTTGGTCGGGTCCACGATCTGAATGTAGAGGATCCCGTCCACTTCCACGGAGATGTTGTCCTTGGTGATGCAGACCTGCGGAGGAACGTCCATCACCATTTCTTTCATGCTGTGCCTGTACGCCACTTTGTCCACGAAAGGTATAAGGATGTGAAAACCGGCCTCCAGCGTGGCGTTGTATTTGCCCAGCCGTTCTATGATGTAAACGGTTTTCTGCGGGACTATCCGGGCGGTATTGGCCAGGACTATCATGATGAAGAATATTACGGCCGAGATAACTATCGTAGCGTCCATTTGTGTCTCCTTAATGAATGTCAGGGCTTTACTTTCAGGGTCAGGTCATGCCGCTCCACTATGGTGACTTTCGTTCCCTTCTTTATCTCCACTTCGGCGTCGGCGTTCCAGAAGGTGCCGTAGAACTCCACCTTGCCCTTCGGGGAATTGGGAATTATGTCTTCGGAAACTATCGCGGTCTCGCCGGTATGCACTTCCATGGGGGCGCCGGAGACGTTCTTGTTGGAAACCCTTCCCAGGAAATAGCCCTGCGCGTAGCGCCTGAAAGAGACCAGCGACAGGATGGAGAGGATGGCGAACAGGACCAGCTGGGTGTTTACGCCCAGGGGGAAGAAAACCATCAGCAGGCCGGTGAGCACGGCGCCGAGTCCGAAGAAGCAGAGTATAAAGCCGGGCAGGAAGAGTTCCATGCTCATGATGACTACGCCTACCACTATCCAGACGTATTGCGGCGGGATATTCTCAAGCATGTGATAATACTATGAAATCCGGCGGCGGTCATCAATAGCGGTCTGGCGGGGAAAAGCGGAGGGTGGCCGGGAAGCGTGAAACCTGTAAAAAGCGGGCAGCCGCCCTACGGGGCGGGGAGGAACTGGTGAAAATACAGCCCGGCTTCTCTGACTTTACCGCGCCAGGTGTATTCAAGGCGTTCCTCGCTGTCCTTTGCCAGGCGCAGCGAAACGGCGGCCGAACCGGCCCAGAGTGACCTGGTGTCGCCGAGAGCGTAGCCGATATAGCGGGCTTCAAAGAGGGCCCTGACGGGGCCTTTTTCCGCCAGAAGCCCCGCCTTTAACCCGGCGCCGGCGCGCCAGTCGGAGTTAAGGGCCGGCCCGAAACCCGAGTCGGCGATAAGCATGGCGTACCAGAGCTGCCTTACGGGCCCGCGCCATTCTACCGCGAGACCCGATCCGGCGTCCAGGGCCAGGATCGCGGCCCTGCCGCTCTGTCTCCCGGCTTCATCCGCCTGTTCAACCCCGGCGGCAAGTTCCCAGGAAAGGGGGCGGGTCCAGTCGTCCCAGGGTTTAAGGCTCCTGGCCCTGCCCAGCACGCCTTCCTTGATATAGAACCTGTTGTAGAGCTTCTCATAGCGCAGCCGGACCGAGCCCGCCTCAAGGGCGGAATCCTTAAGGCCGCCGGCTGGCGGATCCAGCAGGTCCTGCGCGGCAAGGCGGGCGCTCAGTTCATAAGCCGGACCGTTCCCGAGAAAAACAAGTCCGGCGCCGACGCGCAGGTTATCGCGGTCGTCGGCCAGCGGCGGCGGAGGCTCCTGCAGCCCGGTAAAAGCGGCGCGCCGCCCCGGGAGGGTTTCCGCCTTCAGGAGCGGCGCCGTCCTGTTATCCAGCGCCGCCCTGTCGATGCGGCCCTCGGAGAAGAGCCAGTCCAGATAATCCGCGGAAGCTTCCAGTACCGCTTCTTTGCTCCCGGGCGCATAAGCCGTCAGTGCCGCAAGCCCGGCGGCCTGATCGCCGCGGGCCAGCTCAAGGACGAAATTCTTGTCGTCTTCGCCCAATTGGGCTCTTTCCCACTGCAGTGTCCTGAATAGCGACGGGTGCCAGACCGCTTCCGCGGGTCCGGAGCTTCGCAGGATGGCCTTGGCCGCGTCGAAAGGGGTGATCCAGAACCGGAAGCGGTGTGAAAGGTCAAGTTCCGGTCTTGCTATATCCAGCAGCGTTATCAGGCCCCTGGTGCCGCTGCGGGAGAAAAAGCGCGCGGGGAAAGCCGTGCCCTGCAGTTCCCAGGCGTGGCTGAGCAGCCTGGACATCTCCTCGGTGGTAAGGTCCAGCGGGAACTCGCGGAGATCGCGGTCGGCGTCCACCTGGCAGGCGCGCGCATCCGTGAACGAGAGCTTCCCGGTATACGCTCCAGCCATGCCTTTAAGGACATAGGCCAGGTCGTTCTCTTCTTCCGCATCGGAGGTGTAGCTCAGGATATAATCCGGGAGGGCCTCACCGGAGGCCGCCCGCCGGTGGAGGAGCAGGCAGATCCCGCCGAAAAGCGCGGACGGCCTGCCAAGCGAAGCGTCGGAGAAAACCAGGGCCGCCGATTCAGGGGCCAGCGCGGCTTTCCACTCTTCTAACTTTTTACATTCAGGCCGCGGAAAATCGGAAACGTTAATATTCAGTTTTCCGCGGAGCCAGCGGAAGCGTTCCGGAAAACGGCATTCAGGTGAGGAGTCCGGGGCGCCCTCAAAGAACAGCCCGTCGACAGCGGCTTCAAGTTCCAGGCGGGGGTTTATGTCGCCCCACCGGGCCAGATAAAAGCCCGGATTTCCCGCGGGGCCGCGGGGGCGGCCGAGGAGAGGCTTCCTGTAATGGAGCAGCTTACGCCAGTAAGGATCGTTCCAGGCTTCCAGCCTGATAGCCGTCTGCCTGAGGTTCAAACGCTGAAGGTCTTTTTCCGGGGAAAGGGCTCCGGCCGGGGACTGAAAAAAAGGCAGCGCAAGAAATAAGACCGCGGCCCGCAGCGGTATCCGTCCGGGCCGTGCCTTTATCATAAGATCAGCGCTTCCCCGCATTGTTGGCGGGCCGCGCCGGCTGGAAGGCGACTTCGCGCAGACGGGCTTTTATGAATTCTTCCGGCATATCGCCTTGTCCGGAGGGGGACGCAACGCGTTGAGCCGCGGTCCCGGGGGGGACAAGTGAAGGCGACAGTTCCATTTTCCAGGCCGAACTGTGCCCGGCGCGCTTCCATTTATCCCAGTCCAGTCCGGAGTACAGCCGGTTGGCGGCGCTCATTTCACGACGCAGGTCCGAAAGTGTCTCATATCCTCCAAGTCCCAGGTGCTTTGCCAGGTCGGCAAGCGCGCGCCAGTTAGGCTGGGGCGCGCCCTCAGGCCGCCAGTCCCCGCCCTGTTTTATCTTCCTGTCAAAAGACGTGAAGGTGCCGGTATCTTCCGCGAAAAGCGCGGCGGGGAAGACCACGGAGGCCGGGTGATCGCCCGACGGGACCGTCCATTCTCCGGAGACCACGAAAACGCCCTTAAGGTGTAGTCCCTCCAGGCAGACATCTCCCCAGGAGAGAAGGGCTTTTATCCCGCCGTACCCGGCAGCCTTTATTATGCCCGCCCCGTTCAGGCCCTCGGCGACAGGCAGCTTCGCGCCCCAGAGCTTTTCCAGCGCTCCCCGCGCCGCTTTAGAGGAGACCGGGAGATGGCCGGGCAGCCGGCGCGCGTCCAGCCCCTGGTCTAGCGCGCCCTGGGAGTTGGACCCGGCGCGGAGCAGCAGGAGGCCTTCCGGTCTTCCGGCAAGTATGAGCAGGTCCAGCAGGGCGGTAAGCTCGGGGACGGAGATGAGCGAAGGATCGGCAAGTACCAGCGGGCGTTTCGCCGCCAGGAGTTCCGCGCACATGCGGTCGGCTTCCGCGGCGTCCAGCCCGGCGGGGAGAGAGGTCTTCTGTTTCTTCAGGAAGGCTGAAAGTTCTTTGAAGCCCTTTAGTTCCCGGCTATCGGCGCTTGGCATCGCAGCGTTCAGCCAGCGCAGATAAACGGCGGCCATTCCGGCGGGACCGGCGCGCAGTTTTCCCGAAGCGCATTTATCCAGCCCCGTAGGACCGGCGGAGTGAACCTGCACGCCGGCTCCCTTTAGGGCCGCTTCGCGTACCGCGGCGGCTACGGACGGGTAAGAGGTTTCCATGTCCGGAACGGCGGCTATTATAAGGTCGGATTTCCCTATATCCTCAAGCGCCGCGGTCGAAGCGTTAAAGCCGAAAGCGGGCGCGGCCGCGTCCGATCCGCCGCCGATGCCCGGCCCGCCTAGGTTATTCGTTCCGAGGGCGGCGCGGCCTATTTTCTGGAGGAGGTAGAGGGCCTCGTTGCTGAGGCGCGGGGACGCGAGGACGGCGGAAGAACCGCCCGCGGCCTTTTTCAGGCCGTCGGCGGCGGTCCTCATGGCCTCGTCCCACCTGGCTTTGCGCCAGGAGCCTTTTTCTTTTATCAGCGGCTCTTTCAGGCGCTGGCCGGCCTCGAGCAGGTCGAAGCCGCTGAAAGCGCGGGAACAGACCATGGAGTTAGCGGCGTTGGCGTCCAGCTTGTTGTTAAGGCGCTGTATTCTGCCGTCGGCCACGGAGAAGTGCAGAACGCAGCCGGCTCCGCAATAAGGGCAGACCGCGCTTTGCTTGGAGGCCCGCCAGGCGGGCACCTGCGCGGTCTTGAACCTGGCTGAAAGAGCCCCGGCGGGGCAGGCGGCGACGCACTGCCCGCAGGATTTGCAGGCGTATTCCGAGAGCCTGGAGCTCCAGGCCGGGGTAACTTCGGTTATGAACCCGCGGCCGGCGAGGCCAATGGCGCCGGAGCCCTGCAGTTCCGAGCAGACGCGGACGCAGCGGCCGCACAAGATGCATTTCTGGTGGTCCCGGTCTATAAAGGGATGCTGCGGCATCTTCGCGCCGGGAGTTTTCTCTCCGGGGAAGAGCTCGCCCTTGGCGCCGTACTGCTCTGAGTAGCGGCGCAGCTGGCAGGTCTCTATCTCCTGGCAGCCGCAAAGCAGGCAGCGCCGGGCTTCCTCCACCGCATCGCGCTCGGCCAGGGTATGCGAGACCTCGCTGCAGCTGCGGGCGCGGCTGAACGCTTCAAGCTGCGGGGTCTTGGCGCGGGGCTGCTTCGGGTAATGCGCGTATTCCGCGGGCGAAAGGTCCTTGAGCGCCCCTTTGCGGATATTGAAAGGGTGGGGGGAAAGGTCCTGGGCGATACCGCTGAGCCGGGCGTGGATGGACAGGGCAGCTATGCGGCCGCCGGCTATGGCCTGTATCGCGGTGGCGGGCCCCGTAAGGCAGTCGCCGCAGACGAAGACGTCCGCGTGGCTTGTGGAGCGCAGCGTTTCGGGGTCGGCTTCCGGGGTGCCCCATTTGGTGAGCTTAAGTCCGTCGGCGTCGAAACCGTCCCAGCGGACTTTCTGGCCGATGGCGGCTATTACGGAATCCGCCGCCAGGTCGGTCCCGGAGCCGGGCACGGGCTCCGGCCTGCGCCTGCCGCTTGAGTCGGGGGCTCCGAGGCGCATGCTCACGCAGCGCATAGAGATCTTGCCGCCGGCGCCGGAAAAACTCACAGGCGCGGTAAGGAACAGGATCTTCACCCCTTCTTCCTCGGCCTCGTAGATCTCTTCGGGATTAGCCGGCATCTCGTCGCGGCTGCGGCGGTAAACTATGGAAACTTCGTCCGCGCCAAGGCGCAGAGCGGTCCTGGCGCAGTCTATGGCGGTATTGCCGCCGCCCACCACCACCACCTTTTCGCCGAGGGTGAGCTTTTCGCCTTTATTGGCCCGTTCGAGCATGGCTATGCCCGACCAGACGCCTTCCCTTTCCTCGCCTTCAACGCCCATGGACTGGCCTGTCCAGGCGCCGACGGCCACCACTATGGCGGAGAACCCTTCGGCGCGGAGGTCGTCCAGGTGAAAATCTTTGCCCCAGGTCCTGCCGGTGCGCAGTTCTACCCCTAAAGCCTGTATCTGCTCTATCTCCGAATCTATGATCACCGGCGGGAGCCTGTAATCGGGCACGCCGTAGCGGAGCATCCCGCCCGCTTTCTCCATGGCCTCGAAGACCGTTACCGAATAACCGAGGACGGCCAGGTAATGCGCCGCGCTCATCCCGCCGGGCCCGCAGCCGATCACGGCGGCTTTTTTCCCGTTCTTCGGGGCGACCTGCGGCTTCCAGGAATCCGCGGAGCAGCGGTCCCGGTCCGCGACGAAGCGCTTGACCTGGTTTATGGAGACGGCGTCGTCCACCAGTTTCCGGCGGCAGTTGTCCTCGCAGGGATGGGGGCAGATACGCCCGCAGACGGAGGGGAAGGGGTTGCGCTCCTTAATTATGCGCAGCGCGTCCGCGAAATTGCCGCGGGTGGCTTCCGAGAGATATGAACGGATATCTATCCCGGCCGGGCAGACCATGCTGCAGGGGGCCACGCAGTCCCCGTGATGGTTGGAAAGAAGGAGCTCCAGCCCCAGCTTGCGGAGGGCGCGGATATTGTCCGTATTCGTGCGCACCACCATGCCCTCTTCGGCGCGCGTTGAGCAGGCCGGGACCATGCCTCTCCGGCCTTCCACTTCCACTATGCAGACGAAGCAGGAGGCGTAGGGGGGAAGGCGCGGGTCGTAACAGAGGGTAGGGATCTCTATGCCCTGCGACTTCGCGACTCCGAGCAGGGTGGCGCCGTGGGCGGCGGTTACCGGGCGGCCGTCGAGGTTTATAGTGAGTTTTTTCATGCCGGCCTCCCCGCGGCGGCCGCGGCGCCGGGGATTATATCCACCGCCTTGAAGCGGCAGACGTCCCTGCAGATGCCGCAGCGGGTGCATTTGCTCTCGTCTATGGTATGCGGCGCCTTGGGGCTTCCGCTGATCACCGAGACGGGGCAGCGTTTGGCGCAGAGCGTGCAGCCGGTGCAGGCGGAATTGATCCTGTAGGAGATGAGCGGCTTGCAGACACCGGCCGGGCAGCTTTTATCGAAGATATGCGCCTTGTATTCCTCCTCGAAGTAGCGCATGGTGGTAAGCACCGGGTTCGGGGCCGTCTGGCCAAGGCCGCAAAGGGATGACTTCTTTATGCTTTCGCCGAGCCCGCGCAGGGTTTCCATGTCCGTCGGTTCGCCTTTACCCGCGCAGATGCGCTCCAGTATCTCCAGCATCCGCTTGGTCCCGACGCGGCAGAACGTGCACTTGCCGCAGTATTCGTT
>JAJZVJ010000097.1 GCA_021845705.1 bacterium | reverse complement strand
GATGAAGAAGTCTACCGGCGTGCCACCCGGCTGGCCGTGGGACAGTCATAAAACGGGAGATTTTTTAATTTTAGCGTCTTCCATGTTCCCAAATCGGCCTGCTGGAAGTTACGTGAGCTTTTGGGCTGGATAGGCCCTGTTGCGGGGCCGGCGCGGGCATTGCTATCATTGTGGGGTAAATGAAGACCTCCCCGTACCAGCGCAAAGTCCTGTTCCTTATCTTCTGCGTCAGCCTTTTCAACTACATCGACCGCCAGGTCCTCTACGCCGTTTTCCCTCTTATAAAGACGGACCTGCGGCTCAGCGACACCCAGCTCGGCTTTCTGGCCTCTTCGTTCATGATAGTTTATATGTGCTTCGCGCCCTTTGTGGGTTATTTCGGCGACAGGCTGCGCCGGCCGCTGATAGTGGGGGTAAGCGCTATCTTCTGGAGCGTATTCACGCTTTTCAGCGGGATGATAAAGAATTACGGGCAGCTGCTCTTTACCCGCTCCGCGGTGGGCATAGGCGAAGCCGGCTACGGCACGGTCTCCCCGTCCTACCTGGCCGAATGGTTCCGCAAGGAGGAACGGGGCAGGGTGATGGCGCTCTACGCGCTGGCCATACCCGTCGGGAGCGCCATAGGTTACCTGCTCGGCGGCTTCCTGGGGCAGCGCTACGGCTGGAGGAACGCTTTCTTCCTGGTGGCCCTGCCGGGCCTGCTCCTGGGTATAGCCTCCCTGTTCCTGAAGGAAACCCCCGAAAAGCTGGAGCGTCCCGCGCAGGTCCCGCTAAGGGACTACAAGGCCCTCCTCAAGAACCGCACCTACCTGCTGGTGGCTTTTTCGCAGGCGATAGGGACTTTCTCCGTCGGCGGGCTCGCCGCCTGGATGCCTTCCTACTTCGTGCGCAGCTTCGGGCTGTCCGTGGCCAGGGCAGGTTTTCTGTTCGGCCTGGTCACCGTGCTGGCCGGAGTGGGCGGGAACCTGGCCGGCGGGTGGGCGGCGGACTGGCTGCGGAAATATACCAGGCGCGCTTATTTCATAGTGGGCTACTGCAGCTTTTTCCTCAGCGCGCCGTTCGGGGTGGCCGCGGTGCTGGCCGGCAGCCTCACCATGTGCCTGTGGCTGATCTTTTTCGCGGAATTTTTCGTTTTCATGCATTACGGCCCTTACCACGCTGCCATCGTAGAAACGGTGCCGGTGGAAATGCGCTCCATGGCCTTTGCGCTGGATATCTTCATCATCCACGCTTTCGGCGACGCGGTCTCGCCCTTCCTCGTCGGCGTGGTGTCCGACGCTGCCGGGCTGCCGCTGGCTATCTTCCTGGCGGTCCTGTACCTGCTCCTGGGCGGTATCACCTCTATTTTAGCGGGGGAGACGTATAAAAAAGATTTCCATGGCGGGCTGGGCCGGCATTCCTTGCAGAGGCCTGAGGAAGCCGCGGCATAGAACGAGGACAATATGAAAAACTTCGAAGTAGTGCGCGAAACCCCCGAGCTGCTGATCATAAACAAGCCTTCCGGGCTGCTTACCATGGCGGGGCGCGGGGACCTGGCGAAAGAAAAGCACCTGGTGGGGCTGCTCCACCAGCGCTTCGGGAAAGTGTTCGTCACCCACCGCCTGGACAAGGACGCGAGCGGTCTTATAATATTCACCCGCACGCCCGAGGCGCACCGGTATTACTCCGGGCTTTTCGAAACGAGGGCGATAGAGAAGAAATACCTGGTGGTCGCGGAGGGGAAAGTGTCGGAAGACCGCGGCGAGATAGACAAGCCCCTCGCGCAGCGCGGGTCGGGGCGGATGTCTGTGGCTTTTGACGGCAAGCGCTCCCTGACAAAGTACTCGGTAATGGAAAGGCTGCGCGGGGCCACGCTGCTGGAGGTTTCCATCGTTACGGGGCGCCGGCACCAGATAAGGGCGCACCTTTATTCCATAGGCAACCCGGTGCTGGGCGACAGCCTTTACGGCGACGCCGCCAAACAATCCAGGTTCCCGCGCCTGATGCTGCATTCCTGGCGCCTCAGGTTCACCGACATGGCCGGCAAGACCATGTCCATAGAGGCGGACCCGCCGGCCGACTTCATGGGCGTCCTGAAAGTGCTGCGCTGACGCCGCGGCCGGGCTGTTTTTTCGCGTTCATTTTTTTAAGATGCCTTTAAGATAGAGAAAACCGCGCGGGCATGAAACTTTGCCGGGACCCGGCGCATCTAATTTCAGAGAAGAGCTATCAAGGAGCGAGCGTATGTCTTTCATGGACCAGAACACTGCAGACGAGGTTAAAAAGCGGCTGGACGCGCTTGAGGGCGATGTTAAAATTATCTTTTTCAAGGAAGCCCTTATGTGCCAGACCTGCGGGCCCGCCGAGGATTTCTTCAGGGAGCTGTCCCAGCTTTCTCCCAAGCTGAAGCTCGAGGTCTATAACAGGGTCACGGACGCCGAAAAAGCGGCCGCCTACGGCGTGACCCTTACCCCCGCGGCCGTAATAGAAGGGCCTAAAGGCGCCCGAGTGAAGTTTTTCGGGATCCCCGCCGGCTATGAGTTCGTGTCTTTGCTGGAGGCCGTAAAGAACGCCGTTTCGCCGGCCCTGGAGCTGCAGCCGGAAACCCTGGCGGCTTTGGCGGAAGTAAAGGCCCCTGTGAACATCAAGGTCTTCGTCACTCCCACCTGCCCTTACTGCCCGGCGGCCGTGGTGCTGGCGCATAAATTCGCTTTCGCTTCCGGCCAGGTCACGGCGGAGATGGTGGAGGCCAGCGAATTCCCGGAGCTGGCGGCTAAATACAATGTCTCCGGGGTTCCGCAGATAGTAGTAAACGATAAAATAACCATGGTCGGGGCGCAGGCGGAATCGGCAATGCTTAAGGCCGTTCAGGACGCGCTCTCCGGCGCGGCGCCCGCCGCGCCTTCCAAAGGCTAAAGCCCGGAATTTGTAGGCAAAACGTATTTAAAGGGGGGGCTATGATAACTAAGAACGTGGGGAACATGGACCGGGCGGTGCGTATGATAGCCGCGCTGGGCCTCGGTTACGCGGCATACAGGTCCGCCGGCGTTATCGCCATAATCCTGGGAGCGGTAGCGCTTGCCGTCCTGGGGACCGCCCTTGCGGGATGGTGCTGGCTCTACACGCTGCTGGGCGTCAGTACCAGTAAAACGGAAAAGCCCTGACTGGGCCGGCTACCTGGCGGCCAGTTCTATAGAGGCCGTCTTCTCCGCCCCGTCCGAAAGATAGGTCACGCTTATCTTCCGGCCGGGGGTGAATTTCTTCAGTTCCGCTGAATAGGCGCGCAGGTCGTCGGTGGCGACGCCTTCCAGCCCGATTATCACGTCTCCCGGTTTCAGCCCCGCTTTTTCAAGCGGCGAGCCGGGGCTTATCTCCAGCGCCCGCACTCCCTTGCCCTGGAAAGAGAAATCCGGGACAAGGCCCGTAGAGGCGCGGCGGGGCCCGGCCCGCGGGAGCTGCGGCGCCGCGGGTGAGTGAAAGCCGGCGGGGCGCGTGATGAAGTCCGATCCGCCGGCAAGATAATCGATTATCTCCCGTACGAATTCCGCCTGCTTTACCAGCCCCGCGGGGTCTATCTTGTCCGCGGTGTCCGAAGGCTTGTGATAGTCGGCGTTTGGTCCGCTGAATATCTGTACGGCGGGGATCCCTTCCTCTATGAAGCTGGCCTGGTCGCTGGAATCCAGGTCTTCCTTGACCAGGTCGTAGTCGGACCCGGTCACAAAACCCGCTCCCCGGAAAATGTGAACCCATTTATCCGAAGAAGAGGAGCCGAGCACCAGTATCTTGCCGGCTCCCAGGCGCCCGACCGTATCGAAGTTGAGGTCGGCGTTTATGCCGGCTTTAACGGCCTGCGGGAGGCCGGAAACAAAGGCTTTTGACCCGACGCGCCCCTCTTCTTCTCCGTCGAAAGCGGCGAAGATCAGGGAACGTTCCGGCGGATGCTTTGCATAATAGCGGGCCAGTTCAAGCAGGAGCGCTACTCCGGAAGCGTTATCGTCCGCGCCGGGGAAAACTTTCCCGTTCTCCGCGGGAAGGTGGTCGTAATGGGCTGAAAGCACCAGGTATTCCAGCGGTTCCTTCGTCCCTTCCGCGACGGCCAGGACGTTCTCCGTCCCCGGGCGGACTTCGCCTGTTCTAGCGGGAGCGCTTCCGAACGGTTTGAGCCCGGCTTCCCCGAACGCTTCCCGGACGGCGGCCGCGGCCTTTTCATGCCCCGGAGCTCCCAGGCCGCGTCCCCCCGGAAGGGAAGCGAATTCGCGCACACTGTCCATCATCCGCGCGCCCGAAAACACCGAAGGCAGGGCCGCCAGCGGCCGGCGCGCGGGGTAAGCCGGGGCGCGCGGGGGAGTTCCGGAAAGGTCGGCGGCGAGGGGCGAGCGCGAAGCTTTCCAGACTCCGGTGGCGAGCGAGTTCATGTCCGCGTCGAACACAAGCCAGGAGTATTTGCCGTAATGCGGCAGCTTGGCCGCCAGCAGCTGCAGCTTGTCCATGGAGTCCGACGTAACCAGAGCGCCGGTATATGCGGGGTCCGCCGGGTTGAAGGCGGCGAAGACAAAAGTGTTCCCGGCGCGGGAGAACCTGCGGTTGTCAATCGTAACGGACTCTTTGTCGAAGCGGGCGCCATAGCCGGCCAGGCTTTTTTCAAAATCCCCGGCAAGGCGGTTCCCGCCGCCGAAGACCCAGTAAGAGGCGGAAGCGGGCGCCGAGGAAAGCGCGGCGTCGGTAGAGAGAACCGGGAGCTCGTCTTTGGCCTTGTTCCAGGCGCCGGCCAGGGCGAGCCACGGAGCGCCGGGCGCTCCGGCGGGCACGATTATGGCCGGCCTGGAGGCCCCGAGCACCCTGGAAAGCGTAGGCGGCGTTTCCAGCGGGCTCAATGAACGGAACACGTCGAAATCCGGGTCTATTTCAAGGCGGGCGGGCGGCAGCGGGGAGCTGTAATGGAAGGTCTCCTCCTTGAGGGTCATGGGCAGCGTTTTCAGGCGGGGCGCGGCGGCCCCTTCAAGGTAGATGGCCGCGGGGATCTCAAGGCTGTAGGGAGGGCCCTCCTGGGTCTGCACCAGCGTGAAATCCACGGAATAGTCTTCAAGCCCGCCGCGCGTAACTTCAACGTCCTTTAAAGCGAGCGCGGGCGCTCCTGCGCGCCGCGTCCACTGATCGAAGAAAGGTTTAAGGCGGCCCGGCCCGCTAATTTTTTCGAAAGCGGCCCGCAGGTCCGCGAACGAAGCGTACCTGAAAATGTTGCCGGAGTAAAACCCGCGCAGGCCCGTCTTGAAATTGTCGTCGCCCAGCATAAGGCGCAGCATATGGTACAGCATCATGCCCTTGCCGTAGCCCACCGCCTCCGAGGCGGAGGAGTGGCGCGCGCGGAATTCAGTAAGCGGGAAATCCTTGCCTTCGGAAACATAGTCCGTATATTTCTGCAGCGCGGTCATGCGGTAGTCGCGGCCCCTGCCGCGGTTCTCGGCTATCAGGTAATCGGCCAGGTAGACGGTGAGCCCCTCGCACCAGTTGCCTTTTTCGTAATCCACGAAAACGCCGTTTCCCCACCAGTTGTGCAGTATCTCGTGCGGGTAGGAGGAGTTTATTATGAAAGGCAGGCGTATGACTTTGGGGCCAAGCAAAGTGAACGAGGGCATGCCGTAGCCGGTATCCCAGAAATTCTCCACCAGCGCGAACTTGCGGTAAGGATAGGGGCCTATAAGCCCGGAGTAAAATTCTATGTATTTGGCCGTAGCCTCAAGGTATCTGGCGGCAAGCTCCGGGTTCGGTTCCCGCAGGAACGCGTAGTAAGTAAGCTTTCCGTCCCTGCGCGAATATTCCGAGTATTTCCCGCAGGTCATGGTTATCTCGTCCTGCGGCTTTGCGGCTTCCCAGGTCGTAGTTATGCTGCCCTGCCGGGTTTTGCGGGAAAGCCTGTCCCCGCCGGCGACGGAATCGTAAGGCGCCGGGAGGACCGTCTCCAGGCGGAAAGTGACCAGCGAGCCGGAGAACTCCGGGTACCAGCCGGAGGCCCCCGAGAGATAGCACCCGTCGGCGGAGATGGTTCCCGGAGTTTCGGAGAAGCTGCGCGAATATTCCTGCGCCTGCTCGCCCGGGGGGTGGCTTATTATCCCGCCGTATTTCAGGGTGAAGCCGCGCTCCGGCCGCTTTGTGACCAGGCGGTAGGCGGCGTAGATGCCAGCGGCGGAAGAGGTATTGATCCCGTATTTTTCGCCGGCCGCGCCGGGCGGCAGCTCCTCCAGGGAAGCCCCTTCCGCTTCGGGACCGAGGCCCTTCTGCAGCGTAAAGACGAATTCGGAGCGCGGGGTTTTGAAAGAGACCTTATCCGACACGGTTATCTTCCCGTCGGCCGGGTTTATCACGACTTTAATATCATGGGCGGCCGTTTCAGCCGGCGCGCAGGCGGCGGGCCGGGGAAGAAAAAAGGAGGCCAAGAGCAATACTGCGGCGGGTTTAATGTCCATATCACGGATATACTATAATTTTGCGGTAACGATACGGAAACCGGCCGGCGCGGAGTGAAGTCTCAGGCCTCCCGGGCGGCCCCGGCGGGATTTTAGTAGAATTGATTTACAGGAGAATATATGGAACACACCCAGAAAACCGCGCTCTTGCTAGTCATCGACGCCGTCGGACTTTCAACCCTGGAATACCTTCTGTCAAAACATCCCGCGAAGGTCAGGCTTCCCAACCTTTCACGCCTGGGCCTTGGCGAGATAGTGCTCCCGCGCTTCAAAAGACGTTTCTCGGCCTCCTCCGGCAAAGCCTGCGCCGCGCGCGTAAGCCAGGTATCGGCCACGGCCGACAGCCTTGTGGGCCACCGCGAGATGATGGGCGTGATAGACCACCGTACCTACGACCTGTTCAACGACGGGTTCAGCGCTAAATATCTCCGCGAGCTGGAAAAGCGCATCGGGCGCAAAACCTTCTTCAACAAGATGGCGGGGGGGATGGAAGCCATAGAACTGAACGCCGCCGAGCACGAGCGCACCGGCAACCCCATCGCCTACGCCAGCAAGTGCGACCCGCTTATTCAGCTGGCCATGAACGAAGCCGTTATCCCGGTGCCCGAGCAGCATAAGATAGCCGACACGGCTTTCGCGCTGGCAATGGAGATGGGGATACCGATAACCCGCGCTATCGCCCGTACCTACATAAAGAACGCGCAGGGCGAGATAATCCGCACGTCCAACCGCCACGACGCGGTGCTGCCGATCGGGCAGAAAACCCTCGTGGATATACTGCACGACAGCGCCGTCTGGACGGTGGCCGTCGGCAAGACCAGCGACCTGGTGAATACCGCCTACCACGCCAAGGTCAAGCTGAACAAGGAGATCTTTCTCGACCCGGCCCTGGGGCTGCGCTTCGTGCATCCGAAGAAGAAGGACACCAACCCGTTCACTATCCAGGGGACCATCAACGCGCTTACGGCCGCCCATTCGGTTTACCGCCCCAAGGGCACTTTTATCTTCACCAACCTGGTGGACACCGACAGCGTTTACGGGCATACGCGCGACGTGGACGGGGCGCTCAGGTCCCTGGAGGAGATAGACCGCACCCTGCCGCTCATTGAAAGGAACCTCGCTAAGGGCGATCTCCTGGCGATAACCGCGGACCACGGCATGCTGCACCGCGAGGACTACGGCTACCATAATAACGAGCCCCTGCCGTTCATAGCGTACCGGAAGGGCTTCGACAGTAAGCTCGGCGGGCTTAAGACGGGGCTCCTGCCCGGGCTGGCCGATATAGGCGGCGTGTTCGCCCAGTA
>JAJZVJ010000096.1 GCA_021845705.1 bacterium | reverse complement strand
AGCGTTCCTCAGGGATTCCGTGCGGGTAGCGCCGGCCGGCACCAGCTGCACGCCGGCTTTTTCCCAGTACGCCGCGTGCTTTTCTATGTTTTCCGGGCTGAGGGCGAGTATGACTTTGGAGAACAGGCCGCTTGCCGTAAAAACTTCCGCCGTACGTTCTATCATGGGCCGTCCCGCAAGGAGCAGGTACTGTTTTTCCGCCCCCATGCGCGAGCCCGAACCGCCAGCCAGTATAATAGCCTCGGCACCGCCCGCCTTCTTGTCTTTTTTTATCACGCTCGCGACCTGTAACGGAAAATAAGCGCAGCTTTCCGGGTTACGGCTGCTTGGGCCCCTGCTGGGCCGCTTTGCCCTTTACCCTGGTGAATATTATGCGGCCCTGGGAGGTCTGCAGGATGGACTGCACTACGGCGTCCACTTTCTTGCCGATAAAATCCCGGCCGTCCTCTATGACTATCATCGTGCCGTCGTCCAGGTAGCCTACGCCCTGCTCTTTCTCTTTGCCGTCCTTCATTACGAACACGGACATGTCTTCGCCGGGCAGGACCACGGGCTTAAGCGCTATGGTCAGGTCGTTTATATTAAGCACGGTAAGGTTTTCCAGCGCCGCCAGTTTGTTTATGTTGAAGTCGGTGGTTATTATGGAAGCGCCCAGTTCCTTGGCTATGGTAACCAGCTTCATCTGGTTGTCGGAAACTTCCTTAAGGTCCCTGTCTATGACGCGGAACGGAATATCGCGGGACTCCTGCAGGCGGGCGAGGATGTCCAGGCCCCGGCGGCCCTTGGCGCGGCTTATCGGGTCGCTGGACTCGGCCAGCGAGTGCAGCTCCTGCACCACGAAGCGCGGCGTTATCACGCCGCCGGTGATGAAGTGCGTGTCGCAGATGTCCAGCACGCGCCCGTCCACTATGGCGGACAGGTCCAGCACCTTCATATTCTTGCCGCCGCGCTTGCCCATGGAGAGGATGTTCTTGTCCAGATCGTCCAGTTCGGGAATTTTTTTAATGCTCACCATCACGCCCAGCAGCGCCAGCGCGTATTTCACGACAAAAGTGTATTTAAGCCAGATATCGTTGAAGTCCGGGTTGCCTATCTGGAACACCGTATAATCCAGGAGCTTGGACAGGATGATGCCGACCACCGCGCCTATGATGCCGATGATGAGCGAGAACAGGCTGACGTTCTCGAAGACATACTCCACGCCTATTATGATCAGGCCTATAAGCACGCCGAAGGCCAGGCCCTTTAGGTCTTTGGAAACGTTGAACCAGGTCAGTACGGGCGTGGCTATCAGCGCCACGGCCCTGAAGATCCAGACTATCATGATTGCTCCTTATTCTTTCCGCTGCCCGGATGCGCCGGGGTTAATTTAACCAGGGCGGCGTAAAGCCCGCCCATGTCCCTTACCACCTCAAGCTTAAGGCTCTTGAAACGGCCTTCGTCTTTTTTTGGCAGCCGGGGTACAAAAGCCGTTTTAAAGCCGAGGCGCTCCGCCTCGGCCAGGCGCCTGTCCATAAAGCCGGGACTGGAGACCTGCGCAAGTATCCCCACCTCGCCCAGGAACACGCAGTCGGGCTGCAGCGGGATGTCCTTGGCCGAACTGATAAGCGCCGCGCAGAAAGCCAGGTCCAGCGCGGGGTCCTTCAGCTTTATGCCGCCCTGCAGCGAGGCGAACACGTCCATCTCGTCGAAGCGCAAACCCAGGTTCTTCTCTATCGCGGCTATCAGCATCTGCGCGCGGTTCAGGTCTATCCCTGTCACCGTGCGCCGCGGGTAGGGCAAATAAGACCGGGCGGCCAGCGCCTGTATCTCGGCGAGCATGGGGCGGGCGCCCTCGAAAGCCACCGCGAAAGCGCGGCCGGCCAGCGCCCTGTCGCGGTCGGAATCGGCCAGCATCAGCCCCGCGTCGTCCACCGAGAGCAGCCCCTTCGCCGTCATCTCGAAGATCCCCGTCTCGTCCACCGGGCCGAAGCGGTTCTTATGCGGGCGCAGCACGCGGAAGACGTTGTTCTTCTCGGTGTCGAAATAAAGCACCGTGTCCACAATATGCTCCAGCACCTTGGGCCCGGCGAGCGAGCCTTCCTTGGTGACGTGCCCCAGCAGGAAAAGCGGCGCGCCGGCGGCCTTCACCGTCTTGAGCAGCTCGGAAGCGCATTCCCGTATCTGCCCCACCGAGCCCGGGCTGCCTACGAAATCCGGGTGGTAGACGGTCTGGATCGAGTCTATCACCAGGAAGGCCGGCTTCAATTTCCGGAACTCGTCTATGATGCGGGCCAGGTTGGTCTCGCTCATCAGGTAGACGTTCTCGGGCCTGGCGCCCAGGCGCTCGGCGCGGGAACCCACCTGGGACAGAGATTCCTCCCCTGAAACATAAAGAACTTTTTTGCCGGCGCAGGCGCCGGCGGCCAGGGCGGTACAGGTTTCAAGCGTGAGCGTGCTCTTACCGATGCCGGGAGGGCCCGCCAGCAGCACCACCTGGCCGGCCACCAGCCCGCCGCCCAGCGCGCGGTCAAGCTCGGCGATGCCGGTAGAGGCATGCACGGCCTTCATGGCGCGGGCCTCGGAAAGCTTCACCGGAGGCTCGGAAAAATCGGTCAGGCCGCGGGCCTTGGCGGCGGCCTTGGTGAGGACTTCCTCGGCCTCCTCCACCAGGGTGTTCCAGCCCGAACAGCCGGGACACTGCCCGGCCCACTTGGGTGAGGCCTGGCCGCACTGCTGGCAGCGGTAAATGGTCTTTAATTTCATTTTTTAAGCGTGCCCAGGCCGGCGAAGCCTAAAAGATAGGAGATGTCCTTATCCTCGAACATCAGCCGCATGGTATAGTCCACGCGCTTCACCTCGGCCATGTCGTTAAGCCGGAGGCCGGCGGAAACGTATTTGCTCACGTTAAAGTCCAGCCCGGAATCATAGCGCGGCTCGTTAAAGTTGCGGCCTTTAATTACGCGGTTGCGCGTGAACTCGGAAGCTTCCAGCAGCACGTTAATGCGGTCCCAGGCGGAATTATGATAAAAAGGTTTCCAGCGCACGCCGAAGCCGCCGGAGCCGTGCAGGATGCCGGCGTAGATGTCGAAAGCGGCCGCGTCCCACCCCAGCTGCGCGTCGATAGTGTTCAAAGTTTCGTAGTCCGTGCCTTTCTTCTTATCCTTTAGGTTCGTCATGTTGGCCGCGCCGATATAGTAATAGCGGCCCGGGCGGGGGTAGATCTTGATGCCGAAATTGTTCTTGGAGGAGCGCGCCAGGGGCTCGTATTTATAATCCCACCTGAGGTAGGTGTGGAAGCCGCCTATCCTCCCCATCACGGTCTTTACGGAAGCGCTGGCGTCGCGCAGGTTGGTGACGGCCTCGCTGACTTCGGTCTTCATCTTAGTGTCGGAGATAAGCGCGCCGGCGACGCCGTCGCCGCGGCTCACCTTGTCCACCAGGGCGTCGGTCTTGGTGAGCATGGCGTCGATCTTGGCGGTGATGGAATCCATGCGCTCCGCTATCTTTTCGGCGTGCGGCTGGGTATTCCTGACCAGTTCGTTCACGTTGCCGGTGACTTCGCGCAGATTATTAAGTATCTCGTTGATGTCGCGGGAAAGGCGGCCCTCCCCCCGGATATCGCTCACCAGGCCCTCCAGGCTTGTGACGGCCTTGGCCATGGCGCGGTCCAGCGGCACATAGTCGTCGCCCTTTACGGTATCGCCGTTTTTTATGCTGCCGGCGGCGGCCGAGCCCTGGTCTATCTGCAGGAATTTGGAGCCGATCATGCTGGTAGAGCCCACCATGAAGTGGGCGTCGCGGTAGATCTTCACGCCTTCAAGGATGGCCAGCCGGACTATGACCTTGTCGTTCTTAAGGTAGATTTTCTTTATCTTGCCTACCCCCACCCCGGAAAGTTTGACCGTAGCCTTATCGGGAAGGCCGGCCACGTCGGAAAATTCAGCATTGATGGTGTAGTATTTCTGGAAGGAATAGTCCCCAAGCAGGAAAATAGCGGTCCCGAAAAGCACGGAACCGACCAGGACGAACAAACCGACCTTTACCTCGCTATTCATGAAGTCCTTATGAATATAAACCGCCAATGATATCTATATACGACATCCATTATACAAACTAGGAGCCGGGAGGAACAGACACCCGGTAAGCGGCGGGACGCCGCGGAGCTTTAAAAAACCGGGGCCGCTTAGCTTCAAGCCCCCGCTCCGCCGCTACTTCCTTGAAAGGTCCGAGATCTCCATGAATTCTTTTACGGCTTTGTTTTCGGACTGGCGGAACTTGGCGGGCTCGCCCACCTCCACGAATTCCCCGTTAAAAAGCATGGCCACGCGGCTCGATATTTCCAGCGCGAGCTTCAGGTCGTGGGTAACCACCACCGAGGTGATCTTGAGCTTCTCGCGCATATCCAGGATAAGGTCCTTGACCATGCCGGTGGTCACGGGGTCCAGCCCCGTGGTCGGCTCGTCGTAAAGCATGTATTTGGGCTCCGCGGCCACGGACCGGGCCAGCGACACGCGCTTCTTCATGCCTACGGAAAGCTCCGCGGGCTTTAAATTCTCCACGTCCTTGAGCCCGACCAGCGCGAGCTTCTCCTTGACTATCCTCGGGTACTCGCTTTTAGGGACGTCGGTAAGATATTTCAGGCCGAAAGCCACGTTTTCCATCACGGTCAGCGAGTCGAACAACGCCCCTTCCTGGAACAGGTAGCCGAAGCTGCGCCGCACGCGCGCCAGCTTGAACTCGCTGGGAGTGGAGGCTATGTCCTGCCCGTCCACGATGATGCTTCCGCTGTCCGGCTTTAAAAGCCTGATGATGCATTTGATGAAAGTGCTTTTGCCCATGCCCGACGGGCCGATAACGCTGAACAGTTCCCCCTCCGCGATGTCGACGGAGATGTCCTTAAGGATAACCTTCTCGCCGAAGGCCTTGTTCAATTTTTTTATCTCTATCATGCCTTATCCCCCGCCCCGGGAGCCGGGCATGGGGTCACCCCGGAGCCGCCTTGGGGAAGGGGGGCCCCGCTTCGGGGGGGAACCGCGCAACGGTTCCCCGCGCGGCGAAGGGGTGATCCCATGACCGGCCCGCCCCCCCTCATATCCCCACCGCCACCAGCATCGCGCTTATAAAATAGTCCAGCACCATGACGAGCACCATGCTGGTGACCACGGCCTCGGTGGTGGCCTTGCCCACGCCCTCGGCCCCGCCTTTCGTGTTCAGTCCCTTATAGCAGGACACCGTGGCTATCATGAACGCGAAAACGAAAGTCTTGAGGAACCCGTGCATAAAATCGCCTATCTTGAGAAAGGTGTAAATATCGTTCATGAACACCGTGGCGGGAACGCCCAGTTTCACGACCCCTACAAGGCAGCCGCCCATTATCCCCAGGAAGTCGGCGAACACGGTAAGCAGGGGCAGCGTGATCATGAACGCTATATAGCGCGGCACCAGCAGGTAGCGCGTCGGGTTGGTGCCGAGCGTGTAAAGCGCGTCTATCTGCTCCGTCACCTTCATCGTGCCTATCTCGGCGGTGACCACCGCGCCCGCGCGGCCGGCCACCACTACGGAGGTCAGCACCGGGCCAAGCTCCTTGAGCATGGAAAAAGCCACCATGGTCCCGATGTAGAGCGGTTCGTTAAAAAGGTTCTTGGAGGACTGCCCGGTCTGCAGCGAGAGCACCATGCCGGTGAAAAAACTGGTAAGAGCCGTTACCGTGAGCGAATCCACGCCTATCGTCACCGCCTGCTTCGCGGTCTCCCGGGCCTCGAATCTGGAACGGAAGAACCAGAAAACCACGGATTTAAGCATGAGCGCCGCCGAACCCAGCGCTTCGGCAAGGCCCAGGAACTTGCGCCCGACATACTCGGCTACGGGATGTTTCATTCTAAATATACCCTGGGCACCCTGGCCGAGATAAGCGTCACTATCTCGTAGGTTATGGTACCGGCCAGACCGGCCAGTTCCTGCGCCGTGACCTCTTGCGCCCCTTGCCGGCCCAGCAGCACGGCCTCGGAGCCCACCGCCGCGTCTTTTACCGCCGTCACGTCCGCCATGGTCATGTCCATGGTAACATTTCCGAGCACCCGGCAGCGCGTCCCGCCTATAAGCACGTCCGCCTTGTTGGAGAACCGCCTTATATAGCCGTCCCCGTAGCCGACGGGGATGGTGGCGATCTTCATGGGCCGGTCCGCCCTGAAAGATTTATTGTAACTGATATACGCGCCCTCGCGCACGTTCTTTATGAAGACTATGCTGCTCTTAAGCGACATGACCGGCGCGAAGCCTTCGGCCAGGCCGTAGGCGGCTATGCCGCAGCGCACCAGGTCCAGCCGGCTGTCGGGGCGGGTAAGGGCGGCGCAGGAGTTGGCCGTATGGAGCAGCAGCCCGCGCGCCCCGCGGGCCGCGAGCTCCGCCGCCGTCTCCCGGAAAATTGAAAGCTGCGCGGAGGTATAGTCCGGGTCGGTATCGGCGCTGGAAAGGTGGGTATAAAGCCCGGCCACGGAAACGGCGCCGGAAGAGGAAAGCTCGTCGTAGATCTTAAGCACGGCCGGTTTGCGCGCCCCTATGCGCCCCATGCCGGTCTCGAGTTTTATATGGCAGGACGCCGTCACGCCGAGCTTCCTCGCCGCTTCTATCACCTGGCGGGCCGCGTCCAGGCTCGCGATGGTCACCAGCAGCCCGGCGTTTATGGCTTCCACGAAACTTTCAAAAGGGTAAAGGCTGCCCAGCACCAGCACGGGGCCGGCTATGCCTGCGGCGCGCAGGGCCAGGCCCTCCTCCACCGAGGACACGCCGAAGCCCCACGCAAGGCCTTCGCGCTCCGCCAGGCGGGCGAGCTCAAGCGCGCCGTGCCCGTAGGCGTTCGCCTTCACCACAAAAAGCAGCCGCGCGGGCGCGGCCATGCTTTTCAGTTTTTTAAGATTGCCGCGCACGGCCGACAGCCTTATTTCGGCTAGCGTCGGGCGCAGGATGCGGGCGGCTGATGCGGGATCGGCCGGCATGGCGTCTAGAACACGGCCTCGTCGGCCATAGGCTCGGGCACCTCGGCGGCCGGGTTCTCGAACTTGGTGAATTCGCGGAAGAAAGCGAGCGGCACGTCGCCGACGGGACCGTTGCGCTGCTTGGCGATTATCAGGAGGGCCTGGTTCTGGATGGTCGGGTCCTCCCTCTTGTAATAAGCCTCCCGGTGGATCAGCGCCACCACGTCGGCGTCCTGCTCGATGGAGCCTGAATCCCTCAGGTCGGAAAGCTGCGGGCGGTTGCCCTCGCGCGCCTTGTCCTCGCTGCGGCGGTTAAGTTGGGAAAGCGCCATCACCGGGACTTCCAGGCTGCGGGCCAGGTCCTTAAGCAGGCGCGAGATCTCGGAGACTTCCTGCTGCCGGCTCTCGGAACGCCCCGGGCCGCGGATAAGCTGCAGGTAGTCTATGATGATAAGGCCGAGGGTCTTGTTCTCCGCCTTAAGCTGGCTCATCAGCTTGCGGGTGCGGTTGCGCACCTCCAGGATGGTGAGGCCGGGCGAGTCGTCTATGTAAAGGGGGGCGCGGGACACCTCGCCGGTATAGCGGGTGATCTGGGGCCAGATCTCGCGCGGCAGCACGCCGTTGCGCACCCCGCCCAGGTTGGCCCGGGCGGCGGAGCAGATCATACGCTGCATGATGGAGTACTTGTTCATTTCCAGCGAGAAGAAAGCCGTGGGGACCGATTTTTCCACGCAGGCGTGGTAGGCCATGTTCAGCGCCAGGGCCGTTTTCCCCTGGCTGGGGCGCGCGGCGAG
>JAJZVJ010000095.1 GCA_021845705.1 bacterium | reverse complement strand
GTTAAAAAGAAACGGATATTAAGCGCGGCCAGCTCCCCGCGGCAAACCGCGCACCCGGCCAGGTGTTTTTCAACGCCGGCCCGTAGTTCCTCCGCGGCTTCGCCGTAGAAGTAAAGAATGAGTTTTTCTCCGTAACCGCAGTTCATAAAACGCTCCCGCTAATATAACGAACAGGCCCCCGGTTTTATTGCGAAGCTATTCCAGTGCCGGCTAAAGAGCTATGCTTATCGGCCGGCCAGGTCTTTTTCCAGTTCCCTGCGCAGCAGGGCGGCCGCGCGGCTCATGCGCGCCAGTACCGTGCCTATAGGGAGCGAAAGCAGCTCCGCTATCTCCTTAAAGGACATTTCGGAATAATGGCGCAGGAAGAACACTTCGCGCTGCTCCTTTGAAAGCCGCCCCAGCGCGGCGTCCAGTTTTTCGGCCAGGGCCTTGTTGTCGGCGGCCTGTTCCGGCCCGGGCTCGGGCGAAGCCGCGAAATCCGCGGGGCCGGTCCGCTCGCCGTCGCCCTCAAGGGACACTTCTCCGCGCGAACCTTCTTTCCTGAAATAGTCCATGGCCGCGTTGCGGGCCACGGTAAAAAGCCAGGCCTTGAATTTCTGCCTTTCACTGTAGGCGGAGGGGTTTTTAACCAGCTTGAGGAAAACTTCCTGAAAAACGTCGTCGGCCGCGTCCGCGCGCCCGGTAAGGCGCAGCAGGTAACCGTAAACGGCGCCTTTGTGCCGCTCCATGAGAAGCCCCAGGGCTTCGGCATCCCCGGCCTTGAAGGCGGCGATAAGTTCCGGATCTGAGATCTCTTCGGACATTATATCTCTGTCACTATGGCGCTAAACTGTGTTCTTATCAACCCTGCCGGTTGACGCGCGGGGCCGGGTTAGCAAAACCCTGCCGGAGCCCTGAGCTTGCGCAGCGCGAAGGGCGCGTGGCCGAAGGCCACTTTCCTGCCGGGGAAGGGCGGGCACGGTGTGTCCCGACCCTGTTTTTGCGTTCCGGCCCCGCACGGCAGCCCATCCCTATTCGCCTGCACTTAATAATTTCATACGATATGATATCGTGCGCGGTATTTATCTTATTCTATTATGTCTCCTCTTGCAATCCGGCGCCGGATACTGCGCGTCGCCGGCCTATGAGCTTTACCTGAAGGGAGACCTGCAGAAAGCGGCCTCTGCCTATATGGCGCTCGCGGCCGCTTCCCCCGCCAACCCCACCCCGCTGCTGAACGCCTCCGCCTGCCTTAAGCAGGCCGGCCTCTACCGCAGGGCCGCCCGCGCCCTGGTGCAGGCGCTGGAGCGCGACCAGCTTAACCCCGACATCTACTCCGAGCTGGGCTGGCTGCGTTTCCACCTGGCGGATTATGAAGGCGCCCGCTCGGCTTTCGAGACCGCGATACAGATACAGCCCCTGCACGCCAGGGCCGAGCTCGGACTCGCCAGCGTCTATTCCAATCTGAACGAAAAAGAGAAAACACTGGAACACCTGGACAAGTACCGGCAGCTGCGCCCCGACTTCGCGGGGGTGGACTATATTCTTGCCTGGAACTATATGAATTTCAATATGCGCGACGAGGCGGAGAAAGCGCTGATAGAGGCCCTGCGCAAAGACCCCTCCTTCACGGAAGCCCGCCTGCCTCTGGCCGGGATCTACGCCAGGCAGGGCAAGTTCAACGAGGCCTGGAACGAGTATTACCGGGTTCTGGACTATGCCCCGGGCCACCCTATAGCTTCCAAAATGATAAAGGTTCTGGAGGGCAAACTTACCAAGCAGCCGGAAGAGATACGCCCGCCTTTCAGGATAACCAAGCCCCTGGTCATGGCGCCTCTTGACGCCCTGGCCAAGCTCTCTCCGTCCGTGAAGATAAGAGTAGGGATCGGAACCGGCAATACGGGCAAACAGGGCAGGAACAACTTCCTTAAGATCAAATCCTTCGAAGGCATGACCGTTACCGGCAAAGCCAGCGGCAAGGTTTACGCCACAATCCCCCCGGACGAGACCTGGACGGCCGTTTACGAGGACGGGAAAGTGACGCTTAAAGGCCCCGACGGCACGGTTTACGGGCACTTCAGCGGCCATATACTGGTCAAGCCGGCGAAACCGGAAGGCTCCGTCATTTTTGAAGCCTCCGCCAAGATAAAGAACCCGTGGTTCAGGGGCGGCGACCGGCAGTACCGCGGCTATATGGAACTTTACCCCATTGCCGGGCGGGGCATAGGCGTGGTGAACGTCATAGCCGCCGAACTTTACCTGCTGGGCGTGGTGCCCAGCGAAGTGGCGCCCCAGTGGCCCTATGAATCGCTTAAGTCGCAGGCTGTGATAGCCCGCACCCAGGTGCTTATCCGCCGCGCGCACGGAGGCGTACACAAAGCCGAGGGCTACCATCTCTGCGACGGGCAGCACTGCCAGGCCTACAAGGGCGAATCCATCGAGGCCAACACCACCGACCGCGCGGTGGTGGACACCGAAGGCGAGATACTTACCTACCACGGCCGCCCGGCTTATACTTTTTACCATTCCAACTGCGGCGGCTGGATACAGGCCTCGAAGGAAGTGACCGGCTGGGGCGATTCCCCCTACCTGGTGACCAAGCCGGACATAGCGCCGGGCAGACACGAAGACCCGCTTGGCCCCTGGGACTTCAACCTCTGGCTGACCGGCAACCCGGACGCCAACTGCAATTACCCGGGCCGCGTCCGCTCTTCGGAATTCCGCTGGATGAAGATAATAAGGCAGAAGGACATGACCTTCCGCGTGAACAAGGATTACGCCGTGGGAGAGATCACCGACATAATCCCGCTGAGGCGCAGCCCTTCCGGCAACGTGAATTCATTGAGGCTGGTGGGAAAGAAGAAAACCGTCACTATCACCAGGGAACACCTGATCCGCAACATCCTCGGGTTCAGCTCGCTTAAAAGCACGCTGTTCGAGATAGAGATAAACCGCTTCAAGAACGGCAAGATAAGGAATTACTGGATCTACGGCGGGGGCTGGGGCCACGCCATCGGCCTGTGCCAGAGCGGCGCGGCGGGCCTTGCCGGCAAGTACAACATGGATTACAAAGGCATACTCGATTTCTACTTTCCCGGAACCAGCATCAGGCACATAAAGTACGTTAAGAAGCACAAGTAGCCGGGGGCCGCGGCGGTCTTATTCACGGTTGGGCGTCAGGCCAAGCGCCATTCCTGAAATTATCAGTTTCTGTATATTCGAAGTCCCTTCCACCACCTGCAGCGACTTGGAGTCGCGGAACAGCCGCTCCACCGGGTACTCGCTGGAAAAACCGTAGGAACCGTAGATCTTCATGCATTCCCCGGCCGCGTGCACCGCCGCCTCGGAAGCGGCGTATTTGGCGGCCGAGGTCTCGTACTGGCTGGGTTTGCCCTGGTCCTTAAGCCAGGCGGCCTTGTAGACCAGCAGCTGCGCGGCCTGGTGCCTTACCGCCATGTCCGCTATCTGTCCCTGCACCAGCTGGTGGCTGGCTATCGGCTTGCCGAACTGCACGCGCTCGTTGGCGTATTTTACCGCCAGGTCCAGCGCCGCGCCGGCTACCCCGAGCGCGCCGGCCGCGCAGCCAAGGCGCGTCTGGTTCAGCTGCCACATGCAGACGCGGAAGCCTTCGCCGGGATGGCCAAGCACGTTCTCCTTCGGGACGCGCATCCCGTCGAAAGAGAACTCCCCGGTGGGGGCGCAGTGCAGGCCCAGCTTGGTCTCTATAGGGCGCGAGGAACAGCCGGCCATCTTCTTAGGTTCTATGATAAAAGCGGTCATGCCCTTGGCGCCCGCCGTCCTGTCCGTCAGGGCGTAAAGGAGCCCCGCGTCGCCCACCTGGGCCTGCGAGATCCACATCTTTCCCCCGTGCACCTCCCAGTGGCCGCCCCTGTCCAGCGCGTAAGTCTTCATGCCCGCCACGTCGGACCCGGTGCCGGCCTCGGTCATGGCGAAGAACCCCAGGCTGGTCCCGGCCACCCAGCCGGGGATATATTTTTTCTTCTGCTCCGCGGTGCCGAACTTGTTCACCGTCAGGGCCGGCCCGAGGTTCTGCATATTGAAGGGAAGGCGCCAGGATGCGGACACTTTGGCTATTTCCTCGGCCATCAGCACCGAGGCCAGCAGGCCCATGCCGCTGCCGCCGAATTCCTCCGGCAGCCCGCAGGAAAAGAAACCCAGGGCCCCCATCTTAGCCACGCGTTCCGCGCGGAACTCGCCCTTCCTTTCCTCTTCCTCAAGCGTCGGCGCTATTTCTTCGGCGGCGAACCTCCCGGCCGTATCCCGCACCAGGCGCAGTTCTTCGTTCAGGTCAAAATCCATAAACACCTCTTTTCCAGGCTTTAAACCAAGAAGGCCCCGGTTCGCCGGGGCCTTCTTCCGCGCGGAACTTCTAGACCTACTTCATCTCCCAGGCGTCGGGGCCGGCGAGCAGGGCTTCCAGTTCGTGCTCCTTGGTATTGCCGACGGTTTTCACCTGGTCGTAATACAACTCCTCGTACGCAGGCTTGCGGACCGCTTTCAGCACGCCGATGGGCGTCGGAAATTCCGGGTGGGCAAGCCCGCTCACCAGGTAGGCCATGTCGGCGTTGGTCTCGTCGTAAACGGCCACTTCGGGCGGCACGGAGCCGGCCTTGAACTCTATTATTTCCGCGCGGAAATTGCGGAACGCTATCCCCTTGTTCTTATCCTTGCCGAATACCAGCGGCTTGCCGTGCTCCACCCGGAGCAGCAGGTCTTCCTTGGTGGCGGGGTCCTTCAGGGAGTCGAACTCTTTATCGGTGAAAGGCACGCATTTCTGCAGCACCTCAACGAAGGCCGCGCCTTTGTGTTTGGCCGCCCGCTCCAGAACGGCCGAAGTTCCGGCGATATCGTTGTCTATGCCGCGCGCCACGAAAGTGCAGTCCAGCCCCACCGCGAACCGCGTCGGGTCGAAAGGATAATCTATCGAGCCGGCGGGGGTGGTTTTGGTCTTCGCGCCCTGCAGGGTGGTAGGGGAGCACTGGCCCTTGGTCAGGCCGTAGATGCGGTTATTGAACAGCACCACTTTAAGGCCGATATTGCGCCGTATAGTGTGTATCAGGTGGTTGCCGCCTATGGACATGCCGTCGCCGTCGCCGGTTATCACCCACACGGCCAGGTCAGGGTTGGAGAGCTTAACCCCGGTGGCCACCGCGAGCGCGCGGCCGTGGATGGAGTGGAACCCGTAGGTGCTCACATAGTACGGGAAGCGGCTGGAGCAGCCTATGCCGGAAATTACGGCGTATTTCTCCAGCGGCAGGCCCATATTGGCCATCGTCTTCTGCAGCATGCTGAGGATGGCGAAGTCGCCGCAGCCGGGGCACCACTTTACGGGCAGGCCCGAGGAGAAGTCTTTAGGCGTAAGTTTGGTTTTTTCCATTGTATTTTCCATGATGTCAATTCCCCCTCAGGATTTCCTGTATCTTGCACAGGACTTCGTCGGAATTAAGCGGCTGGCCCTGCACCTTGTTAAGGCCGAGCGGCTCCAGCATATGCGCGGAGCGAAGCATCATCCGGAACTGCCCGGAGTTCTCTTCCGGCACCAGCACCTTGCGGAAGCGCCGCATTATGGTGCCCAGGTCCGGCGGCATGGGGAAGATGTTCTTGACGTGGATGGACGAAACCTTAACGCCCGCCTTGCGGGCCTCGCTGACGGCGGTGGTGATCGCGCCGTAGGTGGAACCCCAGCCTACCACCAGCAGGTCGCCTTCGGCCGGGCCGTTTATCTTGGTGACCGGGATCTCCTTTACCACGCGGGCTATCTTGTCGGCGCGCAGTTTGGTCATAACCTCGTGGTTAAGCGGGTCATAGCTGATATTGCCCTCTACGTCCTGCTTTTCAAGGCCGCCGGCGCGGTACTGGTAGCCGGCTAGGCCAGGGTAAGTCCAGGGCCGGGCCAGCGTTTCGGGGTCGCGCATAAAGCACTTATAATTTTCCGGTTTCGGTAGGGGGCTGACCTCGAACTTGGGCAGTTCCGACAGCTTCGGGATGCGGAAAGGCTCCGAGCCGTTGGACAGGTAGGCGTTGGTAAGTACGACCACGGGCGTCATATATTTTACGGCTATGCGCGCGGCCTCGAGCGTGGTGTCGAAGCAGTCGGCGGGGCTGGTAGCCGCCAGCACCACCAGGGGGGATTCCCCATGGCGCCCGTAAACGGCCTGCAGCAGGTCGGACTGCTCGGTCTTAGTGGGCAGGCCGGTGGAGGGCCCGCCTCGCTGCACATTCACCACCACCAGGGGAAGTTCCGCTATGACCGCCAGGCCCAGCGCCTCGGATTTTAGGGAGAGCCCGGGCCCGCTGGTGCCGGTGGCGGACAGTTCGCCCGCGAAAGCGGCGCCTATGGAGGAGCAGATGGCCGCTATCTCGTCCTCGGCCTGGAACACCACCACGTCCTGGGCGCGGTGTTTCGCCAGGGTCTGTAGTATCTCGGTGGCCGGGGTGATGGGATAGGAGCCGTAGAACAGCTTCTTCTTGAGGAGCTTCGCCGCGGTAATAAGAGCGTAGGCGGCCGCTTCATTGCCGGTCAGGTTGCGGTATTTGCCCTTGGCCACCGGGCTCTTCTTCAGCTGGAACCGCGCGTCGAAGATCTCGGTGGTTTCGGCGTAATCGTAGCCGGCTTCCAGCACCAGGGCGTTGGCGGCCGCGAGCTCCGGGGATTTCTTGCCGAACTTGGTCTTTATCCAGGCCTTCGTGGCCTCCATCGGGAGGCCGTACATCCAGTAAAGTATGCCCAACAGGTAGAAATTCTTGCACTTCAGCACCTGCGCCGGGGTAAGGGTCGAATCCTTCAGCACGGCGGCGGCGAGGGTGTTGACCGGCACGCCTATCACGCGGTAATTGGCGAGGGAGTTGTCCTCCAGCGGATTGGATTTGTAGCCGGCTTTCTCAAGCCCGACGGGAGTGAACGCGTCGGAGTTGGTGATGATGACCGAACCTTTATCCATGTTCTTCAGGTTCACGGCGAGCGCCGCGGGGTTCATGGCCATCAGGACGTCGGGCTTATTGCCGGGAGTAAGCACGGATTCGTCGCCGAAACTGATCTGGTAGCCGCTCACTCCGGACAGGGTGCCGGCGGGAGAGCGTATCTCGGCCGGGTAATCCGGGAGGGTGCTGAGCTCGTTGCCGGCTATGGCCGTGGCGTTGGCGAACTGGCTGCCCACCAGCTGGATGCCGTCCCCGGAGTCTCCCGCGAAACGCACCGTAACGGAGTCGAGCTGGCTTACACATACGTTCCTGCTGTTCTTAGTGTTGTTCATTGGGTTAGGACCTCTCGTTTGGTTGAAGTGGACCGGTTTTAAACCGTCGCCGCCGGCAGTTTTCCGCTGGACTTTACGCCAAGAATTATACTACAAATTATATTGTACAAGGTTCAAACAGCACCGCCATTTCCTACGGAGACATATAAATGAAACTTCTTGAATATGAAGGCAAAGACGTTTTCGCCCGCTACGGGATCCCGATGCAGAAGCGCTGCGGGATCATAAGGATAGGGGACAGCACCGACAAACTGGACCTGAACGGGACCGGGCCCTGGGTGGTAAAAGCCCAGGTTCTGGCCGGCGGCCGCGGCAAAGCCGGCGGCGTAAAACTGGGAAAAACCCCCGCCGAAACCCGCGAGCTGGCCGGGAAAATGCTCGGGATGAAGATGGTCACCCACCAGACGCAGGGCAAGCCCCTCACCGTGGAGGAAGTCCTGGTGGACGAAGCCTGCGACATAGCCCGCGAGATCTATATCTCCGTGGTCATGGACCGGAAAGGCTCCTGCCCTTCCATTATAGCCTCCGCCGAAGGCGGGATGTCCATAGAGGAACTCGCCCAGAGCCATCCCGAAAAGATCATAAAGCTGCCGGTGGACG
>JAJZVJ010000094.1 GCA_021845705.1 bacterium | reverse complement strand
CCCGATGCAGCCGGTGGATTATATCGACGACGACCTGGACGAACCCGCCCTGCGCGAGATCTCGGACATCACCGGGGGGGAATTCTACCGCGCCAAGAATTACTCCGAGCTCGATAATATCTATTCCCGGATAGACTCCATGGAGAAGACCAAGTTCGAGGCCAAGACCTACACCAACTATTCGGACCTTTACACGCTGTTTTTGACCCCGGCCCTGCTTTTGCTGGGGCTGCTGTTCATACTGGAAAGGACTTATTTCAGGAAGGTGCCCTGAAAATGGAACTTTTTAAATACCCGATGGTCCTGCTCTGGCTGTGCGCGGGTTACGCGGCGCTGCTTTTCTTCCGTTTCAAGGCGGAAGAAAGCCGGGTCGCGGCGGCCAGGCGCCTGCTGGGCCCGTCCTTCGACCGCTTAAATTCGGGTCCGGAAGCCGCGCGCGCCCGCCTGCGCGGCCTGCTCTATTTCATCGCCCTTGGCCTGCTCGGCCTGGCCGCGGCCGGGCCCCAGTGGGGCTTCGAACTGTCACCCGTGACGGACCTGAAAGGCAACGTGGTGATAGCGGTGGACGCTTCCCTTTCAATGGGCGCCAGGGACCTTAAGCCGGACCGCCTTTCCAACGCCCGCCTGCTCCTGGGCGCTATCGCCCGCGAATTCGCCGAGTACCGCATAGGGGTGGTGGCTTTCGCCGGCGACGCCTACGTGCAGTGCCCGCTCACCACCGACCAGGACGCCATCAGCTATTTCGCCTCCGGCCTTAAGCCGGGCATGCTTCCCTCGCAGGGGACCGATTTCACCGAGGCTATAAATACCACGCTCGGCATGCTGTCGCGCTACGGCGGCCAGAAAGTGATGGTGCTGATAACCGACGGAGAGGACCATTCCACCACCCTGGACGCCACCCTGAAAGCCGCGGCCGGGCAGAACCTTAAAATATTCACCATCGGCATCGGCAGCCCCGACGGCGAGCTGGTCCCCATGACGGATTCGGCCGGCAACACCATGGAGTACAAGAAGGACAAGAACGGGAAGACCGTGGTAAGCCGCATGGACGAGGCCACGCTTATGAAGATAGCCAGCCGCACCGGCGCGGCCTACCTGCGCTATACGGACCCGGATTCGGCCGCCGAGGCGGTGCGTTCCGCGGTCGGTGCGCTGGACCTCGAAAAAAGCAAAGGGAAAGGCCGCACCAACTTCAAGAACCGCTACCAGTGGCCGCTGGCTGTGGCGCTGCTCCTGCTTTTGATAGAATTACTGGTAATGGAGAAAGGGTTCAGGTTCAGGTTCAGGCTGCCGTCCTTCAGGCTGCCGCGTTTCTGGCGCGGCGCCGCCGCGCTCCTGCTGCTGGCCGGGGCCGCCAACGTTAAGGCGGCCTCTCCCGGCGCGGACGCGCGCAAAGGCGCCTCCGCCTACAATAAAAAAGACTGGCCGGGAGCCGTAGAATTCTATTCCCGCGCCCTGCAGAAAGCCCCCGCGGACAAAAGGCTGAATTTCAACATCGGCGACGCTTATTACCGCATGGAAGATTACGGCAAGGCGGGGGAATTTTTCGACCAGGCCGCGTCCTCCCCGAAGCTTGGAGCGAAAGCCATGTATAACCGCTCCAACGCGCTATACAAAAGCGGGGACCTTGACGGGGCCATCGCAGGCTACAGGAAAACCATTTTAATGGACCCGAAGGACGAGAACGCCAAGTTCAACCTGCAGAAAGCACTGGAACAGAAGAAGAAAAACAGCAAGCAGAACAGCAAAAAGAACGACAACAAGAAAGACCAGGACAAGAAGCAGGGCGGACAGGACAAGAAAGACGGCAAGTCCGGGGGCGACAAGGACAGCCCGGAGAAGCAGAAGCAGAAAGAGCAGGAAAAGAAGAAGGCGCAGGCGCGGGAACGCAGCAGCCAGATCCTGGAAATGATGAAAGAAAAAGAAAAAGCGGCCGCCAGGGACCCGGAAGCCATCAGGCAGGCTGCCATGCAGAAAGGCAAACCACCTCCCCATGACCGGCTGGAGGACTGGTGAAGAAATTCGCCTCCGTCCTGGCCGCGGCCGCCGCGGCGGCGCTGATCCTGGCCGCGCCGGCCGCCGCTGTGCTTACGGTCACGGCCGTAACGGACCGGGATTCGGTAGAGATCAACGACAATATTTACCTGACCGTCACGGTTTCGGGGGATTCGGCCAGCGTGCCAGAACCGAACCTCCCGAACATGCAGAACTTCAACAGCTACTCCTCCGGGCGCAGCCAGAGCATCTCCATAATAAACGGCAAGATCACCACCTCGGTCTCTTTCACCTACATACTTACGCCGCGCTTCATAGGCGTGCAGACCATCCCCTCCATTTCGGTCTTTAACGGCCGGGAAAAAGCGGTGACTTCGGAGATCCGGATCACGGTCACCAAGGCCAGGCAGTCGGCCGCCCAGCCGCAGCGCACCGCCCCGCAGTCCCCGCGGCAGCAGCGCGCGGCCAGGACCGCGGCGAACAAGGGGGAACAGCTTTTCCTCAAGGCCGAAACGGACCGCAAAACGGCCTACCCGGGCGAGCAGGTAAACCTCAGCATAAAGTTTTATACGTCGGTACCTCTCAGTTCCAACCCGCAGTATATGCCGCCCGCCTTCAAGAACCTGATCTCCGAAGACCTGCCGCCGGTGCGCACCGGTGAAACCGACATCGGCGGCGTACGCTACGCCTACAGCGAGATAAAAGCCGCGCTGTTCGCCCTGAACCCCGGGCCGGCCGAGATCGAGCCTGCCACCGTAGTGGCCCAGATCCCCACCGAAGGCGCCATCGACCCCTTCGATCCGAACTTCTTCCAGAAATTCATGTCGATGAGCGGGGCCCAGGGACAGAGCAGGCAATTCTCCACCGACAAGCTGGTCCTGAACATAAAACCGCTCCCGGCAGGCGCGCCGGAGGATTTCAGCGGGGCGGTGGGCGATTATTCGGTTTCGGCGGCGGCGGACCGTTCCGACGCCCGCGCCGGGGAAGCGGTGAACTTTTCCATAATCATCACGGGCAGCGGCAACCTGAAAGCCGTCACGGCGCCCAAATTCCCGGAGCTGCCGGATTTCAAAGTATTCGACACGATGAGTTCCCTCGACATCAGGAAGGAAGGGGACGTGATCAGCGGCAAAAAGACGTTCACTTACATCCTGGTGCCGCGCACCGAGGGCAAAAAAACGGTTCCGCCGGTAAAATTCGCTTTCTTCAACCCCCGCTCCGGCCGCTACCATGACCTGCAGACCGAACCCGTCACGATCCAGGTGGAAAAAGGCGGCCAGGCCGCAAAGAGCGTAAACTTCAACCCGGGCACCGGCGCGGCCCCGGTAACCGCCTCCGGCTCCGACATCCGTTATGTCAGCGACAAGCCCGGCTCGGACGCGCTTCCGTTCCTGGCCGCCTCCATCCTGCAACTGCCGTACTGGACTCACCTCATACCGGTAGCGCTGCTTCTCCTCTCCTTCTGGCTGGCCAGGCTGAACCGTTTCAAACTGGCGAACCCGCTGCTCTTCAAATTCCGCAAGGCCAGGAGCGAAGCTTCCCGCGACATAGACAAAGCGGAGGCCCTTATCAAAGCCTCTAAACCTAACGAGGCGGTCTCGGTGCTTTACGATTCTTTCATGGAGTATCTCTCGGATAAGTGCGGGGTAAAGGTAAGCGCCCTCACCATAAAAAAGGCCTCGGAACTGGTGAAAGCCCGCTTCCCGTCGGCCACTGAACGCTCTCTGGACGAGGTCCGGGAGCTCTGGGCGGCCCTGGAGCTGCGCCATTTTTCCCCGGAGGCCGCGGGCTCCGAGGGGGCCTCGGACCTGGCCAAGAAATATTCCCTTCTGCTGCTAATGCTGGAGAAAGAACTCAGATAAGGTGAATCGGGGACCTGTAGCCGGGAATTGAAGATCTGGATCAAAGTAATGACCAAGAAGATATTTTTAACCTTGCTTTTGGCGCTGCCCAGCGCCGCGCCCGCCTATGACCGCGGGGAGCTGGCTGAATTCAACGACCAGTACCGCAACGGGCAATATGAGGAGGCGCTGGACGGCTACAAACTGATAATAGAGAAAGAGCCCGCCAACCAATGGGCCTGGTACAACGCCGGCAACGCCCTTTTCCGCCTTAACCGCCTTGGACCCGCCGTATTCAGCTACGCGCGGGCCTTTAAGCTGGACCCGCGCTCCCAGGACATACGGGCCAATCTCGATTTCGCCATGCGGCAGACCGGCCAATCCCTGGTGCCGGAAGGCTACCCGGCCGCCCTTCATTTCCTCTACTACATCGCCTCGGAGGACGAGCTTAAGGCGCTGGCCATTCTGCTTTTCTGGTTCGCCTGCCTTGCCGGCGCGGCCTGTTTCCTTCTTGACGGCGGAAGGGCCGGGGAATACGCGGGCCGCGTTTCCCTGGCTGCGGCCGGCCTCCTTCTCTTTACCCTCCTGTGGGTGGCCGCCCGCCAGGCCTCCCCCTACACTTCCGCCGGGGTCGTCACAAAGGCGGGGGGCACCCGCATGCTGAGCGGCCCGGGAGAAAAGTTCAAGACTTACGCCTCGGCGCCGGAGGGAAGGCTTGTAAAGATACTGGACACCGGCGACGAAGCCTACTACGAGATAGGGCTGCAGAAAGAGGGGATAAAGGGCTGGGCGCTTAAAGCCGACATCGAGAAGCTGTAACGGACCAGGGAAACAATGAAAATTGCCATCGCCAGCGACCACGCGGGATATTCGCTTAAGGAGGCGCTCATCCCGCAGCTTAAAAGCTTCGGGTACGAGATGACCGACCTAGGCACCGACTCGGCCGAAAAGCCGGTGGACTACCCCGATTTCGCCGCCAAGGCGGCAAGGGAAGTGCTGGAGGGACGGGCGGAAAAAGCCATAGTGGTCTGCGGCTCCGGCGTTGGAGCGTGCGTGGCCGCCAACAAGATAAAAGGGATACGCGCCGGCCTCTGCCACGACACCTACTCGGCCCACCAGGGAGTGGAGCATGACAACGTGAACGTTCTCTGCCTGGGGGCGCGCATAATCGGCCGCTCCCTGGCCTTCGAGATCGCCGCCGCTTTCGCGGCCGCGCGGTTCTCGGAAGAAGAGCGGCATAAGCGCCGGCTGAAGAAAGTCGACGACCTGGAAAGGGGACTGTGATGCTTACACCGGACGACGTCAAGAAGACCGGGCAGAGCCTGTGGCTGGACGATCTCAGCCGCGGGCTCCTTCTTTCCGGCGGACTTTCGAAACTGATCCGCGACCGTGCCGTGACCGGGCTTACCTCGAACCCCTCCATCTTTGAAAAAGCGCTTGAAGGCGAATATTATTCCGGCCCGGTCAAAAAGATGGCGGCCGCGGGCGCCGCGCCGCTGGATATTTTCGAGACGCTCGCTATCGAAGACATCGAGCGCGCCGCCGACCTGCTTAAGCCGGTCTACGAAGCCTCCGGCGGGCGGGACGGCTTCGTCAGCATGGAAGTCTCGCCGAAGCTGGCTTTCGACGCGGAACGCACCGAATCCGAGGGCCTGCGCCTGGCCGGGCGCGCAGGGCGCCGGAACCTCATGATCAAGGTTCCGGCCACCAAAGAAGGCCTGCTCGCCGGAGGCAGGCTGCTGAAAAAAGGCATAAGCGTCAACTTCACCCTTATCTTCTCCGTGGACCGCTACCGCGCTGTGACCCAGGCCTATACCTCCGCCATGTCCTGGAGGATAAAGAATTCCCTGCCCGTGGAAGGCCTGGCCTCCGTGGCCAGTTTCTTCGTGAGCCGTATAGACACGGCGGTGGATAAGCGGCTTAAAGCCCTGCCCCCGGGCCCGGCCCGCGTGCAGGCCGGCCGGGCCGGTATAGAGAATTCCCTGCTGGCCTACAGGCTGTACCGTAACCTTTTTTACTGCCCCGGTTTCAACGCCTCAGGCATACCCCCGCAGCGCATACTCTGGGCCTCCACCAGCGTTAAAGACCCGGCGTACCGCCCCTCGCTTTACATGGAGCAGCTCGCGCTGGACGGCTCCGTCAACACCGCTCCGGAAGGCGCCCTCGAGGCCTACTTCGCCGGAGGGGAAATAAACCGCGCGCCGCTCGCGCAGCGCTTTGCCGGCGCCGACGCCTATTTCGCGGGGCTGAAAGCGGCCGGCGTGGACTTTAAAAAGATTCTTGAAGACCTTGAAACCGAGGGCATAGAGAAATTCTCGCACGCTTACGACGGACTGCTGGCCCGCATAGCGGCGCAGTCCGCCGGGGCGGCGGACGAGCTCGCGGCGAAAAAGCCGCCGGGGACCGATGTTTCCGGCGCTTACAGGAGGCTTGAGGCGCTGGACTTCGCCTCCGCCCTGTGGAAAAAAGAACCGGGTCTCTGGAAGGAAGGCGAAGCGGCTTCGAAGCAGATCTCCGGCTCCCTCGGCTGGCTGGACAGCCCTTTCAAGATGCTGCCTAAGGTCAGGGAGATACAGGCTTTCGCGGAAGAGATACACGCCGCCGGCTTCACTCACGCCGTGCTGCTCAGGATGGGCGGGTCCAGCCTGGCGCCGGAGGTCCTGCGTTCCGTTTTCCAGAGCCCTAAATTCCCGCGCCTGTTCATCCTGGACACCACCGACCCGGCCTGGATAGATTCCGTGCGCGGGCAGCTGGACCTGAAGCGCACTTTGTTCATTTACGCCAGCAAGTCGGGCGGAACCATCGAACCGTCCTGCCAGTTCAAATATTTCTGGAGCCTGGTGAAAAGATCCGGCCTTAAGGACCCGGGCAGGAACTTCATCGCGATAACGGACCCGGGCACCGCCCTTGAAAAACTCGCCAAGGCCAAGAAGTTCCGCAAGGTGTTCATAAACCAGGCCGACATCGGCGGGCGCTTTTCGGCTTTGTCCTTCTTCGGCCTGGTCCCGGCCGCCCTGTGCGGCGCGGATATAAAGAAACTGCTGGAGGGGGCCGTCAACGCGGCCAGCATGTCCAAAGAGCGCGAGATCCCCAGGAATCCAGTATTACTGCTGGGCGCCTTTATGGGCGGCCTGGCCCTGCAGGGGCGCGACAAGCTTACGCTGGTGCTGCCGGAAAAGTTCAAATACCTGGGCCTCTGGATAGAGCAGCTGGTGGCGGAAAGCACCGGAAAAGAAGGGAAGGGGATAACCCCGATCTGCCTTGAGCCGCTCATGGAGCCGGATAAATACCAGGCCGACCGCCTGTTCGTCCAGACCAGGCTGGAAGGGGTCACCGACGCCGCCGTAGAGGCCAAGCTGGCCGCCATCAGGAAGGCCGGGCACCCGGTCTTCACTATAGAAATAAAGGACGCTTACGACCTGGGGGCGGAGTTCTTCCGCTGGGAAGCGGCTACGGCCGCGGCCGGGGCTTTGCTCGGGATAAACCCTTTCGACCAGCCGGACGTGCAGGAGGCCAAGGCCCTCACCACGCGGCTCCTGGCCAAATATGACGGGAAAGGCGGGAACAACCAGCCTAAACCGGATTTTTCCGCGGAGCGGATGTCAGTTTACGCTTCGCAGGCGGTACGCGGCGCCGGCAAGCCCATAGCCGGCTATGACGACGTGTTCTGGTCCATATTCTCCGGGCTGGGTGAAAAAGAATACATAGGCCTGCTCGCCTACCTGCCCAACGACCCCAAGGTGGAGGCCGGCCTGGTAAAGCTGCGCGAAAGCCTCACCCGCTACACCTCCTCGGCCTGCGCCCCTGCCTACGGCCCGCGCTATCTGCATTCCTCGGGGCAGCTGCACAAAGGCGGGCCCGACAACGCCTTCTTCATGATATTGACGAGCCAGCCCAAAAAAGATATATTGATACCGGGGGAAAAGTACACTTTCTGGCAGCTAGAAACGGCGCAGGCACTGGGCGACTTCGAAGCCCTGGACGCAAAGAACAGGCGCGTTTTAAGGCTGCACCTGAAACACCCCCTGGGCAGATCGCTCGCTTACC
>JAJZVJ010000093.1 GCA_021845705.1 bacterium | reverse complement strand
CTCAACTTCATGGCAAAGTCTTTTTCCAGGCGGTAGAGATAGATACCGGTCGCCAGCTTGCCGGTATCGATCGGAGAGATCTGCGGACCCGCCGCCTTGGACTCCTCTACCTTGACCGCGAGGTCCCCGACCGTATTGTAGACCCGGATCTTGATCGTGCCGGGCAGGGGCATACAGTAAGCGAAGGTCCCCGTTGCGCCGGTGGCGGGCGAAGGATAGAAGAAGTCATCCCCGCAGGCCACGACCGCCAGCACCGTGAAGCTGACCTGGGGAGCAATGGTCGTGTTGCCGAGGTTGTTCGCGATGGTGGCGTCCAGCGTATGCACGCCCACGCTGAGGGTCAGGTTGACCGCGGCCTGGGTAGCGCCGGCCGTGATCGCGCCCGCGGAAACCGCCACCCCGTCCAGTTTCACCACTAAACTGGCCAGGTTAAGCCCCGAGCCGCCGGAGTCGGCGTAGTTGATCGTCGCTACGGTGGAGGCGTAGGTAACGAAGCTGCCGTCGAGCGGGTAGCCTGTCGTGATGGTAGGCGAAGTCAGGGTCACGGTAAAGCCGCTCTGCGTCGCGCTGGTGAAGTTGATGGCGTAATCGCTGACGGAAGCATCCAGAGTATGCGCGCCCACGGAAAGGCCGGTGATGCTGACCGTGGCCGAGGCGGCGTATTGCGTGAACGTGCTGGTGGAAAGGGCCACCGCGTCCAGCTTTATGACCAGCGTAGAGGTGCTGATGCCCGAGCCGCCGGTATCCGCGTAATTGACCACGACCATGGTAGAGGTGGCGTTCAGGAAGCCGTTGTCGGGCGGCTGCGCTACGCTGATAGTCGGCGAGGTCAGGTCCACCATGAAGCCGGCCTGAGTGGCGGTCGACAGGTTGCCCGCCAGGTCCTGTACGGAGGCGTCAAGCGTATGGGTAGACTGGGACAGCGCCGTAAGGGTGAACGTTGCGGAAGAGTCGTAGACCGTGACTATGCCCGCCGTGCCGGAGGAGAAGACGACCGTGCTGGCAAGCGTGGAGAGGGCCACCCCGTCGAACTTGACGATCAGGGTCGAAGTGCTGATCCCGCCGGCATCGAAGTAGTTGACCACTACCCCGGTAGAGGTGTAATTCATTATACTGCCGTTGACCGGCAGATCTATAGAGATCGTGGGCGAGGAGATGTCCAGCGGCCCGCCGAACACCACTACCGGCGCTATCTTCACGATGAAGCCGTCGGTCGCGTTCTGCGTGCCGGTGCCGTTCAGCTGCTTTGCCGCTACGGAGCCGTCCATCAGCGAGCCGGTGGTCAGCGGGAAGAAGTTAGACGGCGTGATCCCGGCGACATAAATATTATGCAGGTTATCTATGGCTATCCCGTTCGCTCTCTGCAGGTCGTACGTGCCCGGCGTAGAGCCCAGGTAAGAGAAGAACGGCCGGGTCAGACCCGCCAGATCCACCGCCGCGACGAAGGCGGCCTCGTCCGTGGACGTATTGGTTTCCACTTTCCCGGTCACGTTGGTGCCCAGGGCCCCCGCCGTGAGCGTATCGTTGCCGGCTACCGGCCAGTTGCTGGACCGGGTCCAGCCGGCGATATAGGCGTCGTCGCGCGAGTCCAGCGCCAGGCTGGTAGCGCGTTCCGCGCCGCCGGCGGCGCCGACGTGCGTAGCGTACACCATCTCCAGCGACCGGTCCGCCGAGGCCTCGGCCGGGTTCAGCCTCAGCACAAAAGCGTCGGCTGCGCCCTGAAGGGGCTTCTGGTAGACCAGGGGGCGGGTCCCGACCGGTTCAAGCAGGTAAGCTGTAGAGGGAAAGTCGGTGCCGGAATCGGTCCACCCTGCCACGAAGATGTTGTAGGGCGCCGCGCCGTTGTTGTTCAAAGTGATGGCGGTGCCCTCTTCTGAAACGTTCCCGTTGATATAGGTCATATAATCAAGGCCGTCGCCGGCCGCGTTGACCTGGGCTACGAACCCGTCCGGATTTACGCCGGCGGTCCTCACCGCGGAGAAATGCCCCGCGCGGGGCGCGGCCGGCCAGGTGTCGGAAGTGGTCCTGCCGGTCACCCAGGCCTTGCCGAGGGCGTCGACAGCGACCGCATTGCTGAAAGTGGTCCCCGAGGTGGGCCCCAGGAACATGGAATACTGCACCCCGCCGATACCCGCGGGCTTGACCTTGAAAATAAAACCGTCCTGCGCGCCGCCCAGGGCGTTATAAGGAGCGGCGGCCGTCCCGACTACCGGGAAACCGGAGACTTCCGTGGTCCCGGTCACGTAGGCCGCGCCGGTCGCATCCACCGCGATACCATTGCCGGTATTGGTGAGAGTGCCGGAGACGCCGCCCCAGCAGGTAGAATAGACCAGCGAGGGAATGGCGGGAGTCCCCGCCTGCGACAACTCGGCTACGAAAGCCAGCGACCCGGTATTCGTGGTGCAGACCTGCATCGCCGGGCCGTAGACAGGGAAGGCGGTGCCGGCGCCGGCCGAAGCCGTTTCACCGGTTATATAGACGTTAGGCTTGTCTAAACTGGAATTGTCCAGGGCCAGGCCATTGGCCTGGTCTGCAAGGGTGCCTCCCAGCCAGGCCAGCCAGAGCAGGGTCGCCCCGTCCTCGCTCATCTTGGCCACGAACACGTCTTTGCCGCCTATAGTGCCGGTGAGCGCCGTCAAAGGATAAGTCTTGGTGGCCGCGGGAAAACCGCCCGCGCCGCTCTGGGCGGAGTTCGCCCAGCCGGTCACATAAGCCTGCCGCGCGCCGTCCACCTTGATGGCGGTGATAGCGTCGTCGACGCTGCCGCCCAGATATGTGCCATAGGCTATCTGGGGGTCAATTACAAGTTCTTTGGTCCTTATATAATTCCCTACTTCAAAGCGTGCGCTCTTGTTGGCCGCCAGGACGAAGCGCCCTGTTACGCGGACCCGCCGGCTGCCAAGCTGCTGGTACAGTTTGGGGGCCTTGTAGGTCAGTTCCCCGCCGTCCACGCCGAGTACCAGGTTGCCCTGGAGGTCGAGCTTGAGGCTTTTAGCGCCTTCAAAACCCATCAGTATGCGCCCGGGGTTGGCTCCCGGCGCCACTACAAAATCATATTCCACCTGGCCCTGGCCGAAGCGGTAGACCATGTCGATGCCGGGGTAGACCTGGCCTAACTTCACCTTGGCGTACTGCTCGACCCCGACCTGCCATTTTGAACTGTCGCTGCCGAGGAAATAGCTGGTGCGCCCGGGCAGGATATCCACGCCCTGTACCGAGTGCTTAACGTTTGCGCCCTTCAGCTTCATGCGCACCACGATGGGTTCCTTGACCTTATCGGCTTCGGCGCGCGGAAGGACCGTTACGGCTTCAGAATCCGTCAAATACAGTCTATAGCCGGCGGCGCGGGTGAAGAACTTCACCGAAGCGTCGGTCTGGCCGCGGTTGGCCTCGAAATACATGGGTATCTTCAGATCGCCGAGGGAGCGTAAAGGGCTGGCAGACCGGGTCCGCGCGTCTTTAACCGTTTTCACGCCGTCAGGCCGGCCCGCGGCCGCATCCTTATAAGAGGGCGAAGGCGAGGCGCCGGCCGCCGCGTAAACCGGGCCCGTGGGCGCGGTAACCAAAGCCACCGCTGTGACCAATCGGCTTATCCGGAGAATCGATGGAATTAATTTCATTTTTTATGCCCCCTTGCTGTTCTGCTATTGCCTGCGCTGGCGCCGTACCGGGAACTATTCCCCTCGGACGGCCAAATCTGCTGTAAGACAAGTATAGTCCATCCGCGTTTGGACATCTATTCGGAATTCTGCGTGGTCCGCTCAGTATTATTACGTACGAGCGGGCTGTCATGGAATACGGACGCGCGCTTATCTTCCCGCAGCGGCCGGCTGCCGCGCCGGCCCGCCGTCGAGATGGTTCGTCTTCGCCATAGACCGGCCCGCGCTCCGGAGGGACTCCGGGCAATCCAGCCTGCCGGTGTGGATCTCGATGAACACAAGGCCGTCCGCGGAGGCGGTCTTTTGCAGCGCCTCTTCCAGCTCGCCTTCCGTGCGGACGTCTAGGCCCGGCCCGCCCCCGAATACCTCCGCGAGTTTGTGATAACGCCAGGGCTGGATGTCGTTATAGGGACGGTCCACTATGACCCGCTCTATCGTATACCCGTCGTTGTTGAGGAGGAAGATGACGGGCTTGAGGCGGTTCCGTATCATCGTCGACAGGTCCTGGCACGTGACCTGGAAAGAGCCGTCGCCCACGAACAGCACCGCGCGCCGGTCCCCCGCCGCCGTGCAGGCCCCCAGGCTCGCCCCGATAGTGTAGCCGATAGAGCCGTAAAAGGTCTGGCCGATGAAGGTCGTCCCTTCGGGCATGAGCATCTCGGCGGCGCTGAAAAGGGACACCCCGGTTTCGGCGAGCACCATGGAATCTTTTTCTATGAAATGGCTCATGCGGTCAAAGAACCGCTTGATGGTGAGCGGTTTCCGAGCGTCGGGCCGGTACGGCTCGGTGCGCCTGTGCACGCAGGCGCCGGCGGCGCACCGTATATCCAGGCCCCCCGGGTCCCGCCGGGAAAGTTTCCCGGTCAGCCCGATGATAAAATCACGAAGGGAGACATTCTCATAATTATGGTGTTTGATCTTCACGGAGCGGATATTGGCGCTTATCAGCCTGGACTCGTCGATGTCCGCCGTGAAGCCGCCGGTGTTGAAATCGGTCAGCAAAGCCCCGAGCTGCAAAATGCAGTCCGCGGACTCGACGCGGTCCTTCACGTAGTCGCGGCTCCGGTCCCCTTCGTACAGGCCGATGAATTGCGGGTGCTGCTCCGAAAGGACGGTCTTGCCCAGCATCATGGTGGCATAAGGGAAGCCCGTTTTCTCCAGGAGGCCGGAAAATTCCTTCTGCAGCTTGTAGCGTATCAGTTCCACGTCGCCGATCACGACCGGGCTGCGCGCTTTATCCAGCATGTCCAGCGCTTCCCTGAGCGCCTCTTCCAGCGCGGCCTTGTCGCTCTCGGCCGGCTTTGGGAAGACGAAAGCGTCCGGCCGGCCGCATTTCATCATCACCACGTCCGAGGGGAAGCTGATGTAAACAGGCTGGTGGTGCGAAAGGCAGGCCGACAGCACACGGTCGATCTCGGCCGGGGCGGTTTCGGCGGAAGAAAGCTGGGTGGACGCCGCGGTAATTTTCTCGTACATCCTGAGGGGTATCTGGTAATCGCCCATGGTATGGTGGAGCAGCGCCCGTTTACGGAAACTGACAGCGGTGGGCGAACCGGTGATAACCACCACCGGCACCCTTTCGGCGAAAGCTCCCGCAACGCCGTTAAGCGCGCTCAGCTCACCTACGCCGTAGGTGGTGGCGAACGCCCCGACGCCCCTGATGCGCGCGTAGCCGTCGGCGGCGTACGCCGCATTGAGCTCGTTGCAGGTGCCCACGTACTTCAGGTCGCTCTCCAGCACCTGGTTCAGAAAACCAAGGACAAAATCCCCCGGCACCCCGAACAGGTGGCCGACGCCCATCTCTTTAAGCCGGGTTATCAGGTATTGCGCCACTGTTATCTCTGATGTCGTCATTTAGTCTCCCCTTTTACGCCCGCGTTGGCTGCGCCCGCAAAGAACAAGCGCCTCTATGGCCGCCGTTCTGCTTCCGCCTTTTTTAATTTTTCTCACAGTTCGCCCTTAGCCGGCTTTTCGCTTTAAACGCCGCTAAGCGACCGTCCGACCTCAACCCAGAGCTTTACCATGTTCGTCGCCGGAGGGGTAGCCGTATTAACGGAAGTGCATAGCAGGGTAATAGCCGCCCCTAAAGCTGCGGCTGAGGCGGGCGGAGTCCAGGTACCTGCGGCCCCGTTAAGCAGCATTGTGTCGTTTGCGGCCGCGGCGGGTATGGTGTCCACAAAACTAATGCCCCCGACAGACCAGGCGGAAACGACAAAAACGACTATTTGGCCTTGCCCCACGTCCCCCGAACTGCACCCCGTTATCGTAGCTACGGAGCCGGTACCGTTGAAGGTCATCAGGACCACTCCGGAGCCGTCGGCCGCAAAAGTCGTCACGCTGTTGAGTACAACGGACTGGGACATATTGGAGAACCCCTTGGCGGTGATGGTGGAGGTAAAAGTGTTCAGACCGGTAAAGGTCTGCGTTGAAGCTTTATATACGTCCCCGGATGGCGCCGCGTCGTTCCCGCCCAATTTCTGGATCGCCTGAAGGATAGTGTCCGTCGCCGCCACGGTGCCCGCTCCGCTTACGTACCCGGTGAGAAGTTTTCCGGTGACGGCGGCGTCGGTGAAAGACGCCGACGGCAGAGCATTAGCGGCCAGTGTTCCCTGGGCGGCGGTAGCGTAGGCGCCGCTCGCCGTAAATGCCGCGGTGCCCAGGGCTCCGGTAACGGTGTTCAGGTTCGCGACGCTCGCGGTCAGGCCTGTCAGGCTGGTGGCTGTCGCGGCATTGCCGGTAGTGTTCTGGTTCAGCACGGGGAAATCCCCGGCCACGGCGATACTCGGCACACCCGTTCCCGTCGTGTTTTTCAATATGCCGGTGGCAAGACCGGCAAGCGATGTCCCGTTTATTCCCACGACGGTAAGAGCGGTCGCGCCCGTGGCGTCACCCGTGTGGGTGGCGTTCGTTACGAGCCCGCTGTAAAGGGAATTGACGGCGTTATCTCCCGTGTTGGTCCCGGACAGGCTGGCGACAGCCCCGTTGAACAGCATCGCGTTAGTGATAGCCCCGGCGCCGATAGAGGTCGCGTTGCCGACGCTTGTAACTACGCCGGTAAGGTTGGCGTTGGTAGTTACGGTGGCCGCGTTGCCGCTGATATCCCCGGTAATGGTGCTTGAGAACGTCTTTATCCCGCTTATAGTCTGGTTTCCGCTGGTATACACCGCGGTGGAAAGGGCCACCTGCATCGGCGTTATCGCCGCGGTCACCGTAGACAGGTCTATCTTGCCGGTAGCCAGGCTGGTTATCCACGCCGGGTTGGCATAAGTCCCGGTGGTATAAACGCCGTTGGTCACGGTACCCGCGTTGCCGGTTATATTGGTCTGGTCGCCCGTATTGGTCCCGGACAGGTTCGTGGCGGAAATAGCGCCTGTAAATATCGCGCCCGCCAGGTTGGCCTTCAGGTCCAGCGCCGTCTGCTGCGCCGTGGACACCGGCTTGGCCGCGTCGGAGGTGTTATCGACGCTGCCCAGGCCCACCTGCCCCGCGGTCATGCCCGTCAGCGACGATCCGTTCCCTGTAGGCGCGAGCTTGCCGTTGAACGTGGCCCAGTTAACGGAAGTCAGGTAGCCGTCCGTCGACGCGGTGGCCGCGCCAAGTTTGGTCTTTATCGTAGCGGCGCTCTCATCCCCGGTATTGCTGCCGGACAGGTTCGTGGCGGCGATCGCGCCGGTGAAGGTAGCGCCGGACAGGTTCGCCTTCAGGTTAAGCGCCGTCTGCTGCGCCGTGGACACCGGCTTGGCCGCGTCGGAGGTATTATCGACGCTGCCCAGCCCCACCTGCCCCGCGGTCATGCCCGTCAGCAGCGAACCGTTCCCGGCAGGAGCCAGCTTGCCGTTGAACGCGGCCCAGTCAGAGGAAGCCAGGTAGCCGTCCGTAGACGCGGTGGCCGCGCCCAGCGCGCTCTTTATCGTAACGGCGGTCTCGTCCCCGGTATTGGTCCCTGCCAGGTTAGTGGCGGCGATCGCGCCGGTGAATGTCGCGCCCGACAGGTTGGCCTTCAGGTTAAGCGCCGTCTGCTGCGCCGTGGACACCGGCTTGGCCGCGTCGGAGGTATTATCGACGCTGCCCAGGCCCACCTGCCCCGCGGTCATGCCGGTCAGCAGCGAACCGTTCCCGGCAGGAGCCAGCTTGCCGTTGAAGGTTGCCCAGTTAACGGAAGTCAGGTAGCCGTCCGTAGACGCGGTGGCCGCGCCAAGTTTGGTCTTTATCGTAGCGGCGCTC